>NZ_JAENSQ010000012.1:0-201998 GCF_016613125.1 Pseudomonas sp. MF6776 | reverse complement strand
CAGGCTGAAACCTTGGGCATGACCGATTTGAATGGTGGCGCGCTCTTCAACGCTGAGTTCGGAATAAGACATAGGGACAGCACCGTACCGGAAAGGTCAGGTGTTGCACTCAGTTTTCGCCGCCGCCCTCTATAAAAAAGTTTTCGGCCTGAGTTCGTGATGTTGTTGTTCAGCGTTTTGAGTTGTAACGGAATACCTGTAGTGTCGGTCAGTTAGTTAGTGAGGCAAAGAAGCTCACTTCAGAAGCCAGAAAACTATCTGATGTATACAACATCTCTGAAGACTATCCCAAGGGCCGATCTCGGTACGTTTTTTACCCATGATATTAACTCCTTGTTATTGATGTGGCGCTAACCGGTAGTTGGCGCACTTGCAATGATAGGAATGCAAGTGATTTATTAATAACAGTGGGCTATTTGGTTTTCAATTGAGATCGTCAACGATATTTCCCAAGCTTCTGTGGGATTGTTCTTGCTGCTGAGTAGGGGGTTGCTTACGGTTTTTTCGGTTTTAAGAGGTGGGGATTTTTAACTTTTCACTTCAATGAGTTGCAACGTTTAATAATGTTTCGCGCAAAGTGGGGGAAATGCTTCGGGGGATTATTGGATTTTTGTAGCAGGGGACTATCGAGCTTGCCGTTCTGGCCTCATCGCTGGCAAGCCAGCTCCCACAGGGATCGCTGTGTTGCATAAATCGCATGCACACCGCTGATGCCTGTGGGAGCTGGCTTGCCAGCGATGGGGCCCGTCCAGACGCCATCAAATTTCGCTAACGAAGGTCCCGGTGCCATCAAGGATGTTTTTCAGGGTTTCCACAACCTCATCCATATCCACCATGTCCGGGTTGAAGCTGATCTCCAGCACATCATCCCCGTTCAACGCATCGGCATCCGCCGCCGCAATCTCGATCTTCAGCAGGGTCGAGGTCAGGGTGACTTTGACGCCATCGAGCGTCGAAGGCTCGCCATCCAGCGTAATCTCCAGCTCATCCTCGTCCGGATAGCGGCTCATCAGGAACATGTCGCCCTTGTCGCTGTGGCAGCAGAGCATGGCCATGTTGTCTTCTTCGTCGTCGCACGGGTTGACGATGAGTAGGGCGGTGGTCATTTGCATGGGGGAATTCCTGCCTCAAAGGGCGTGTTGGTCGCAATTGGGCGCGATTCTGCCAGCCCTCGGGAATTTCTGCATGTGAGAGTGTCAGAGGATGTGTCGTGAACGCGACATGGGTCAATGGTCATTTCTGGCACGGATGTACCGTAAAACCGGGCATTCAGACCAACGTTCTGCGCCATGAATGCTAGTGTTTAACCCAGCCGGAGCCTTGGTTTACGTGCCAATGACCGAATATGTCGCAGCACCGCAAGCAGACACATTGTCGCACCCATTAAGCTGCGCAACGGATGAGCACCCGTAAAGGCATTGCCGGCAGCCCCGGACAGTCGCTTTTGCAGATGCTCATTCATGGAAGGTGAATGTGACCTGAGTGTCCCGTCCAGCTTCACCCACCTGTCCCCCTGTTTCCTCTGCCCGAGAATCAGGAACAGGGCGACACAAGCCCCGAAAGGGGTGTTGCACGCGACGCTTTCCATCAATAACAAGCTTAAGCGGAGTACCACAGATGGCGTTCTTCACCGCAGCCAGCAAAGCCGACTTCCAGCACCAACTGCAAGCGGCACTGGCGCAGCACATCAGTGAACAGGCACTGCCACAAGTGGCGCTGTTCGCTGAACAATTCTTCGGCATCATTTCCCTGGACGAGCTGACTCAGCGTCGCCTCTCCGACCTCGCTGGCTGTACTCTCTCTGCGTGGCGCCTGCTTGAGCGCTTCGATCACGCGCAACCGCAAGTGCGCGTCTACAACCCCGATTACGAGCGTCATGGCTGGCAGTCGACCCACACCGCGGTCGAAGTCCTGCACCATGACCTGCCATTTCTGGTCGACTCGGTCCGTACCGAGCTGAACCGCCGCGGCTACAGCATCCACACCCTGCAAACCACCGTGCTCAGCGTGCGTCGTGGCAACAAGGGCGAGTTGCTGGAAATCCTGCCAAAAGGCAGCACCGGCGAAGGCGTACTGCACGAATCGCTGATGTACCTGGAAATCGATCGCTGCGCCAACGCGGCCGAATTGAATGTGCTGAGCAAAGAGCTGGAGCAGGTTCTCGGTGAAGTCCGCGTTGCGGTCGCCGATTTTGAACCGATGAAAGCCAAGGTGCAGGAACTCCTCGCCAAGCTCGACACCAGCGCATTCGTCGTCGATGCCGACGAGAAGAACGAAATCAAGAGCTTCCTGGAATGGCTGGTGGGTAACCACTTCACCTTCCTGGGCTACGAAGAGTTCGTGGTCACCAATCAGGCCGACGGCGGCCACATCGAGTACGACCAGAACTCCTTCCTCGGCCTGACCAAGCTGCTGCGCACCGGCCTGACCTACGATGACCTGCGCATCGAAGACTACGCCGTGAGCTACCTGCGCGAACCGACCCTGCTGTCGTTCGCCAAGGCTGCGCACCCAAGCCGTGTGCACCGTCCGGCCTACCCGGACTACGTGTCGATCCGTGAAATCGACGCCGACGGCAAAGTCATCAAAGAACACCGTTTCATGGGCCTGTACACCTCTTCGGTGTATGGCGAGAGCGTGCGGGTCATCCCGTTCATCCGCCGCAAGGTCGAAGAAATCGAACACCGCTCCGGCTTCCAGTCCAAGGCTCACCTGGGCAAGGAACTGGCGCAGGTGCTCGAAGTACTGCCGCGTGATGATCTGTTCCAGACCCCGGTCGACGAACTGTTCACTACCGTGATGTCGATCGTGCAGATCCAGGAACGTAACAAGATCCGCGTGTTCCTGCGCAAAGACCCGTACGGTCGTTTCTGCTACTGCCTGGCCTACGTGCCGCGCGACATCTATTCCACCGAAGTTCGCCAGAAGATCCAGCAAGTACTGATGGAACGTCTGAAGGCATCCGACTGCGAATTCTGGACGTTCTTCTCCGAGTCGGTACTGGCGCGCGTGCAGTTGATCCTGCGTGTCGATCCGAAAAACCGTCTCGACATCGACACGGTGCTGCTGGAAAAAGAAGTGGTTCAGGCCTGCCGCAGCTGGCAGGACGACTATGCCGCACTGACCGTCGAAAGCTTCGGCGAAGCCCACGGCACCAATGTGCTGGCTGACTTCCCGAAAGGCTTCCCGGCCGGCTACCGCGAGCGTTTCGCTGCGCATTCGGCCGTGGTCGACATGCAGCACCTGCTGAGCCTGAACGAAAAAAATCCGCTGGTGATGAGTTTCTATCAGCCGCTGGGTCAGGTTTCCGGCCAGCGCGAGTTGCATTGCAAGCTGTATCACGCCGACACGCCGCTGGCACTGTCCGACGTGCTGCCGATTCTGGAAAACCTTGGTCTGCGCGTTCTGGGTGAATTCCCGTATCGCCTGCGTCACACCAATGGCCGCGAGTTCTGGATTCACGATTTCGCGTTCACGGCCGCTGAAGGTCTGGACCTCGACATCCAGCAACTCAACGACACCCTGCAGGACGCCTTCGTCCACATCGTGCGAGGCGAAGCCGAGAACGATGCGTTCAACCGTCTGGTACTGACCGCCGGCCTGCCGTGGCGCGACGTGGCGCTGCTGCGTGCCTACGCCCGTTACCTGAAGCAGATTCGTCTGGGCTTCGATCTGGGTTACATCGCCAGCACCCTGAACAACCACACCGACATCGCTCGCGAACTGACCCGGTTGTTCAAAACCCGCTTCTATCTGGCGCGCAAGCTCAGCGAAGACGACCTGGAAGACAAGCAACAGCGTCTGGAACAAGCGATTCTGACGGCACTGGACGACGTTCAGGTACTCAACGAAGACCGCATCCTGCGTCGTTACCTCGACCTGATCAAAGCCACGCTGCGTACCAACTTCTACCAGACTGATGCCAACGGCCAGAACAAGTCGTACTTCAGCTTCAAGTTCAACCCGCACGCAATTCCAGAGCTGCCGAAGCCAGTACCGAAGTTCGAAATCTTCGTTTACTCGCCACGCGTTGAAGGCGTGCACCTGCGCTTCGGCAACGTTGCTCGCGGTGGTCTGCGCTGGTCCGACCGTGAAGAAGACTTCCGTACTGAAGTCCTCGGCCTGGTAAAAGCCCAGCAAGTGAAGAACTCGGTCATCGTGCCGGTGGGTGCGAAGGGCGGTTTCCTGCCGCGTCGTCTGCCACTGGGCGGCAGCCGTGACGAGATCGCGGCCGAAGGCATCGCCTGCTACCGCATCTTCATTTCCGGTCTGTTGGACATCACCGACAACCTGAAAGACGGCACGCTGGTTCCGCCATTGAACGTGGTTCGCCACGACGATGACGACCCGTACCTGGTCGTCGCAGCGGACAAGGGCACTGCAACCTTCTCCGACATCGCCAACGGCATCGCCATCGACTACGGCTTCTGGCTGGGTGACGCGTTTGCCTCCGGTGGTTCGGCCGGTTACGACCACAAGAAAATGGGCATCACCGCTAAAGGCGCGTGGGTTGGCGTACAGCGCCACTTCCGCGAGCGCGGCATCAATGTTCAGGAAGACAGCATCACTGTGGTTGGCGTCGGCGACATGGCCGGTGACGTGTTCGGTAACGGTCTGTTGATGTCGGACAAGCTGCAACTGGTTGCTGCGTTCAACCACCTGCACATCTTCATCGACCCGAATCCGAATCCGGCGACCAGCTTCGTCGAGCGTCAGCGCATGTTCGACCTGCCGCGTTCGGCCTGGACCGATTACGACACCAGCATCATGTCCGAAGGTGGCGGTATCTTCTCGCGTAGCGCGAAGAGCATCGCTATTTCCCCGCAGATGCAGGAACGCTTCGACATCAAGGCTGACAAGCTGACCCCGACCGAGCTGCTGAACGCCTTGCTCAAGGCGCCGGTGGACCTGCTGTGGAACGGCGGCATTGGTACTTACGTCAAGGCCAGCACCGAAAGCCACGCCGATGTAGGCGACAAGGCCAACGATGCGCTGCGCGTGAATGGCAACGAACTGCGCTGCAAAGTTGTGGGCGAGGGCGGTAACCTCGGCATGACCCAGCTGGGTCGTGTGGAATTCGGCCTCAATGGCGGCGGCTCCAACACCGACTTCATCGACAACGCCGGTGGTGTGGACTGCTCCGACCACGAAGTGAACATCAAGATCCTGCTGAACGAAGTGGTTCAGGCCGGTGACATGACCGACAAGCAACGCAACCAGTTGCTGGCGAGCATGACCGACGAAGTCGGCAATCTGGTGCTGGGCAACAACTACAAGCAGACTCAGGCCTTGTCCCTGGCAGCGCGTCGTGCGTATGAGCGCATCGCTGAGTACAAGCGTCTGATGGGCGATCTGGAAGGCCGTGGCAAGCTGGACCGTGCCATCGAGTTCCTGCCGACCGAAGAGCAACTGGCTGAGCGTATCGCTGAGGGCCACGGCCTGACACGTCCTGAGCTGTCGGTGCTGATCTCCTACAGCAAGATCGACCTCAAGGAGCAGCTGCTGGGCTCCCAGGTGCCGGACGATGATTACCTGACCCGCGACATGGAAACGGCGTTCCCGCCGACCCTGGTCAGCAAGTTCTCCGAAGCCATGCGTCGTCACCGCCTGAAGCGCGAGATCGTCAGCACCCAGATCGCCAACGATCTGGTCAACCACATGGGCATCACCTTCGTTCAACGACTCAAAGAGTCGACCGGCATGAGCCCGGCGAACGTGGCTGGCGCTTATGTGATCGTGCGCGACATCTTCCACCTCCCGCACTGGTTCCGTCAGATCGAAGCGCTGGACTATCAGGTTTCCGCTGACGTACAGCTGGAGCTGATGGACGAGCTGATGCGTCTGGGTCGCCGTGCCACTCGCTGGTTCCTGCGTGCCCGTCGTAACGAGCAGAACGCTGCCCGTGACGTCGCGCATTTCGGTCCGCACCTGAAAGAGCTGGGTCTGAAACTCGACGAACTGCTGAGCGGCGAAATCCGTGAAAACTGGCAGGCGCGTTATCAGGCTTACGTTGCAGCCGGTGTACCGGAGTTGCTGGCGCGTATGGTTGCGGGCACCTCGCACCTGTACACCCTGCTGCCGATCATCGAAGCGTCCGACGTGACTGGCCAGAACCCTGCCGAAGTGGCCAAGGCCTACTTCGCCGTGGGCAGTGCGCTGGACATCACCTGGTACCTGCAACAGATCAGTGCTCTGCCGGTTGAAAACAACTGGCAGGCGCTGGCCCGTGAAGCGTTCCGTGATGATGTGGACTGGCAGCAACGTGCGATCACCATCTCTGTCCTGCAACAGGGCGACGGCACTCAGGACGTGGAAACACGTCTGGCGCTGTGGATGGCGCAGCACGAAAGCATGATCTCGCGCTGGCGCGCCATGCTGGTGGAAATCCGTGCCGCGAGCGGCACTGACTACGCCATGTATGCAGTCGCCAACCGTGAACTGCTGGATCTGGCGTTGAGCGGCCAGGCAGTCGTTCCTGCACCGACAACGACCCCGGCCAACGCCGAGCTCGAGCCGGCTGTCTGATCGGCAACTGAATGAAAAAGCCCCGCATCGTGAGATGCGGGGCTTTTTTGTTTATGCGGACTCAACAAGTGCAGCCGCGGAAATCTCTCGGATACAGTCGATGCTATTACGCGTCGACTGCTCCTTCATTCGAAAAAACCGAACTTTAATTCGAATCCAGTCTCAGGAATTGTTGCGCCGAGCGCGAGAATCCGTAGTTCGCCAAGTCATCAAAACCGCGTTCGACGATTTCAATGTTGAGTTTGACCAGAGTCCCCTGTTGCCCGCTAAAAGTGTAGACCTTATCGTCGAGCACTTGCCTTTTAATGAAATCGCCCTGATTCAATTTCAAATAAACGCTGGCATTGTTTGTTGTAATGTCATCCAAGGTGACGACATTCAAATTGGCATCGAACAGTGCGAAAGAACCTGTGGTGTTCGATTCCGTGAAGGCTCCGAGAGGATAGCCGATTTTGACACCGGCACCGAGATACAACGCATGGTTTGTGCCGCTGCGGAATTGTATCTTGTACGTGTAATCGTCGTGGCCAATAAAGTAAGCGTAGTCCGGGCCATCCCACCTCGCTGGAGAGTAGCTGGCCAGGGCGTCACCGGATTTTTCGGGGCCGTGGGATGTAGTGATGTGGCTCTTGCGGAACTCGTAGTTTTTGCCGAAAGGATGTTTGTCGAAGAATACGATGTCAGCATCATCGAATTTGATTTTTGCCAGAAAAGATCGGCTATTCGAAATACCCATGGGTTCGTCCTTGTTTGGTTGGGTTTAAGTTCTGTATTGCATCGACAGTATGCAATTCATTGAGTTTTTTAAAAGCCTGGAACGGTTACTTGTTATTGCGCGAGTGAAGATTGCATTAGCGGTTTGGAATAACTGGTAAAGAAATGACGTAGTGCAATCGGGTTACGGATTCTTTGGTGATGTTGCGCGCGTTAAAAAGCATTGCCTCTGCTTATCATCTAGGCAGAGGCGTTGCCTGTTAACGGTGGCGTTAGTTGTTTTGCAGCATTGATACGGTATTTGCAGCGGGTTTCAACACGTTGTTTAGCGATTGGTCGAATTTTTTCAGAGCGCTTGTTTGCACATCCTGCTGCTGATTAATATCCGCAACAATTTCTTCCGAACGTTTGAAGTCCGCCCAGAGTGGTGTCAGTTCTCTTGCCGCGGAGCCCTTTGCCGTTGCGATATAGCTTAACTGGGCGTCATAAAAATCGGCGCTGACGTCGGCCTTGATGTCGGAACTGCGTGACGTGATCAATTGGCTATGGGTATCGACGATGGCTACCACATCAGGCTTGGCCGCACGCAGGCTCTGCATGTCGGGATACACCGTCACCGAGCCGAACTGACGCTGCAGGGAGGCATTGACCCAGTCCACCGCCATGTCCGGTTTCGAACTGGCGACGTAGGCGTCATGGATCGATTGCACCAGCAGGCTTTGGCCGAAGCCGGTGCCGGCGTTGGCCTGATAGTCGCGCAGGTATTCGCGGTTGGTCTGGGTGCTCGGGCTGTAGACCACGCCGAGCGAAACGCCGGGGCCACTTTTTACCAGGGTGGCGCTGCTGCGGCCGGTTGGGTGAGGAAGCAGAGTGTCCAGTGATGAAACCGCTCTGGGGGCGGTGGGAATCGAACAGGCTGACAGGGCTAGAACCGATATCGCTAATACACTGGTGAGCGCAAGTTTCATGGTGTTTCTCCCGTGAAACAACATCAGTCGGAAAGTTTTCAATGTCGTTCATGGCGACAGTTGATCCAGACTAAACCCACCGAGCTGACCCTTTGCCGGGTTAAAACGACTTGAATAGTTTCATTTGCTGTAACCCGTTGCGGGTAATTACTGCGGGAAATAAAAAGGCGCCGATTGTCGATTTGCGCCTTTTTATTTATGGCTGACTAAACAGCCATCAGTTTTTCAGCGGGATCAACACCTGTTCATCCGGGGCCAGCACCATGAACACCAGCAACTTCGCCGGTTTGCTTTGGCTGGCATTTTTCGACAGCAGATGTTCGGAGCCGGCCGGTTCGTACCAGAACTGACCCTTCTTGTAAGTGACTGCTTCTTCGCCCTTGACCTGGGAAATCACCTCGCCCTCCAGCACATAGGCCATGGCAGTGCCCTCGTGTTTGTGGGCGATGGACGACTGGCCCGGTTTGTAATCGACTTCGATCATCATGGCTTTTTTGCCGGGGACGTTTTTCAACATCTGGTCTTGCAGGACGGTGATTTTCTCGGATGGGTTATGAGCGAAAGCGGCAGAAGCGCAAAGGCTCAGGGTCAGGGTCAGGGCAGCGGTGAACAGGGGCAGGGCTTTCATGGCGGGTTACCTGTGATGATTGGGGGTGCTGATCACAGTAGTCCGCGCAAAGGGGCATGCAAACGGCCAATATTCGGGAAGATTGGGTGACCAATTGGCAGCGTGTCAGAAAGCGTATCGGTACGTCGGAAAACGCCTTCGCGAGCAGGCTCGCTCCCACAGGGGTATGGGTTGTACTCAAAATATATGAGCAACCAAGAACCTGTGGGAGCGAGCCTGCTCGCGAAGGGGCCAGATCAGACGATCGGAAAGCTGTTGAAATCCACACTGTTGGCCAATCGACTGTCGATCAGGTCGATAAACCCCTGCGCCTCGGGCCGGTTGAAATGCGCCTGCATCGCCGCCTCCGACTGCCATCGCGCACTGACCGTCCAGCGGTGGTTGTCTTCGGGGCAGCGGTCGACCAGATAGGAATCGCAGCCCGGCGTTTCGCGCAGGGTGTCGACGATCTTCTGCAGTTGCCTGCCCAGCTCATCCGAGCGGCCGGCGGTAGCCTGCAGTTGCACCGTGTTGATCACTTCGTTGGACATTACTCACACTCCTGAATCAGGCCGGACGAATCCTGCTCATTGAGGGATAACGCCTGTGCAGAATAGGCCTGCCCCTGTCGATCACCAATAACCAATCGGCGGTTAATCGCCGAGACCAATCATTCAGGCAACTTGTTGCAGAATGTCGCGCAGGCGATCCAGGGCGATATCGATGTCGAGGGTCTCGATAGCGCCGAAGCCGAAATACAAACCGCTGCGCACTGGCTGCTGGTAATAGAAACCGTCGATGGAATACAGCCCGACCTCGACTTTTTTCGCCAGTTCGATCACCAGCGGCAGGTCGATCGGTACTTTGCACAACGCGGCCATATGAAACCCGGCACTGGGCGGCACGGCCTCGAGCCACGGCGACAGATCGCTGGCCATGCGCGCCAGAATCCGTTCGCGCCGCTGGGCGTAAATGGTGTGGCAGCGGCGGATGTGTTTGAGCAGGCAGCCCTCGGCGATGAACTTGGCCAGCGCCCATTGCGGCAGGGTCGAGGCATGCAGATCGGTGAGTTGCTTGGCGCGGATCACCGCTTCGAGGATCGATGGCGGCAGGATCGCGTAACCCAAGCGCAGCTCCGGCAGCAGGGTCTTTGAGAAGGTGCCGACGTAAGCAACAATGCCGCGCTGGTCGAGGCTATGCAGCGAATCGGTCGGACGCCCTTCATAGCGAAATTCGCTGTCGTAGTCGTCCTCGATGATGATCGCCCCCAGTTCATGCGCGCGAGCCAGCAAGGCTTCGCGGCGCGCCGGGCTCATTGGCATGCTCAGCGGAAACTGGTGCGACGGCGTGACATAAATCAGCCGCGTGCCATCAGGGATGTGTTCAACCTGTATCCCCTCGGCATCAACGGGAACACCGACCACCTCGGCGCCATGGGTGCCGAACAACAGACGTGCCGGCGGATAACCGGGATCTTCCATCGCCACCAGGCTGCCGGGGCTGATCAACACGCGAGTGATCAGGTCCAGCGCCTGTTGCGCGCCGTTGCACGCCACGATGTCTTCGTCCTGACAGTTGACCCCGCGAGAAAACGCGATGTGCCGGGCAATCGCATTGCGCAGCGCCGGCAGGCCTTCGGGCACGCTGTAGAAACCTTTGGACGCGGCCATCTGGCGCATCGCGTGGGAGACGCAGCGGCGCCAGTCGTCATGGGGGAACTGGCCCTTGCTGGTGGCGCCACCGATGAAGTCGTAGCGCAGCGAACCTTGCAGCGTCGGATGGCGCAGGAACACCGGCAAGTTGCGCCAACTCTCGATCACCTCTGCACCGGCCAGCTCGGTGTGGCTTTGCTTGCGCAGGACTTGCGCCGGGCGCGCATTGACGTAGGTGCCTTTGCCGATCACGCCGGTGAGGAAGTTTTCGTACGTCAACTGCGCGTAGGTGTCGGAAATGGTCTTGCGCGAGATGCCCAGTTGTTCGGCCAGCAGACGGCTGGGCGGTAGCTGCGTGCCGGCGGCAAGGCGCCCGGATTCGATGGCCTCGCGCAGTTGCTGATACAACTGACCGGCAAGATCCTTGCGGCCGTTGATCACGACGTGAAGTTCCATACCGACGAGGCTCCGGGGGCTATTTGGTGTGCCGGGCAGATTACCGCTGTTGCGTGGTCGGCAATAGTTGCGCACCACAAAAACCCGAAATTGGCCTAGATCCCTGTGGGAGCGGGCTTGCCCGCGATAGCGGTACATAAGGCGACATTTTCGTAGGATGTGCCGACGTCATCGCGGGCAAGCCCGCTCCCACAGGGATCTGCGGTGTCTGCTTTTTTTGTGTGAAACACCATTGCTCCAATTAGTGGTGTAGCCAATTTTCGTGGAATTGGGGCTGTAACGGCGCTGTGGCAGCGCATACCTTGAGGTCACTATTGCGCTTCCCGAGATCCCCCATGTCCCCGCGCCTGGATTACTACAACGCTTCGCCCAAGGCCATGAAAGCCATGATTGCCATGGAGGCACTGACCGGTAACTTGAGCATCGAGCAGCCGTTGCTGCAACTTATCCGGATCCGCGCATCGCAGCTCAACGGCTGCGCGTTCTGTACCGACATGCATTCGGTGGATGCGCGGCGGGCGGGGGAGAGTGATCGGCGGTTGTATGCGATTGCGGTCTGGCGCGACAGCGACTTCTTCAACCCCCGCGAACGCGCGGCGCTGGCGTGGGCCGAGGCGGTGACGTTGCTCTCGGAAAGTCATGTGCCGGACGACGTCTATCAACTGGCACGCGAGCAATTCAACGAAGGCGAACTGGTCGACCTGACGGTGGCCGTGACCACCATCAACAGCTGGAATCGTCTGGCGGTGAGCTTTCGCCAAACCCCCAGCGATTAGCACCATCCGGAGCATGAGCACAGTCAATGTAGGAGCTGCCGAAGGCTGCGATCTTTTGATTTTGTTTTTAAAGGCAAAGTCAAAAGATCGCAGCCTTCGGCAGCTCCTACCTTGGTGTCATTGGTGTCATTGGTGTCATTGGTGTCATCGGTTCATCAATGTCACTGAGGTGGGCGCTGCGGTTTCACCGACGATCCAAACGTATTGCCCATCCGCGTGCTGGTCGCCGCCGGTGTTGCCAGGCCAACCTGATTCGGCGGCCGTTTGTTCACTGGCACGTTCAGCGCTTCTTGATTCTTCTGCGCCGCCGCCGCGCCTTCCGGGTTGTTGCCCATCTGCTGACTCAGGCAATCGTAATTCGGTGCCTTGTAGCCACCGACCGTCACATCCACGCAACCCAGCCGCTGCTCGGCGTGGGCACTGGCGAACAGGCTCAGCAACAGTCCGCCGAAGGTGATTTTCCACAATGATTTCATGCAGGCCTCCTGGCCGACCCGAAGGGGCCGCGCTATGGAATGAGTCTAGTGCACGCCGTGCGCAATTCCCGTGATGGTTTTTTTGCACCGCCCGTCACACCAGATTCATAAACAGCCCTCAGGATGACGATTTTCAGGGATACGTCGGCCGTGCAGCGAGGCAGTTCCAGGGACGGTCTTCAGCGTTCAACGACACTTGTGCGCCAGATCACGCTGGGGCTGCTGCTTGGCTTGCTGGCAGGCAATGCGAAAGCAGCGCCCGTGCCGGCGGACCTGCGCATGACGCTGCATATTCCCGCGCAGGATCTGGCCGGGGCGCTGGATCAGTACAGCCGCGCCACGGGGGTTGCAGTGCTGGTCGACAGCCAATTGAGTCGCGGCAGACGTTCCTTGGCGGTTTATGGCGAATACACCGCGGCGGACGCTCTGCGCCGGTTACTCGGTGGCAGTGGCTTGATGGCGCGCTATGCCCGTGACGATGCATTCACCTTGCAAGTGGCGCAGGTCGAGGATGTGCCGGCGACGCTGGAAAAACCGACCCCCGCCAGCATCGCGGTCAACCGCAGTTACGCCACGGCAGTGCAAACCGCCATCGAGCGCAACCTGTGTCGTTCGCCGCTGACCCGCCCGGGCAATTACCGCGCGGTGCTGCAGGTGTGGGTGGGGCGCGACGGCGTGGTGCAACACAACCGGTTGCTTACTTCGACCGGAGATGTACGGCGCGATACCGCGCTGGTGGAAAGCTTTCGCAATCTCAGGATCGACCGGCCGACGCCCAGTGCCTTGCGTCAGCCGGTCACGTTGCTGTTGTTACCGGAGTCGTCAGGAAAACGCATGGAATGCACTAAATGGGAAGGAGTTTCCGGGGGATGAAAGACACCGGACAAGGTTCGATGGTCCAACTGTTCCTGACGTCCTACGAGGACTTTCGGGTGCGCCTGCGCAGGCGTCTCGGTTCGGAGGATCTGGCCAACGACGTGCTGCACGAAACCTACCTGCGGGTCGACCGCATGGAGACGCCGCCGAACCTGCTGCGGCCGAACGCCTACCTCTATCGCATGGCCCTGAACATCGCCGCAGACCGGCGTCAGGCCGATGCGCGGCTGCTCACCGGCGAGGAAGTCGAGGAGCTGCTGCAAGTCGGCGATGAAGCGCTGGATCCTGCGCGGGTGGTGGGCGGGCAGAAGGAAATCCAGTCGCTGCTCAGTGCGTTGTACGAACTGCCGGCACGGCGCCGGAAGATCTTCATCGCGGCGCGTCTGGAAGAGGCGCCGCACCTGGAAATCTCCCAGCGCTTCGGCATTTCCACGCGCATGGTCGAGAAGGAAATCAAGGCCGCGTTGGGCTTCTGCGCAGCGAAACTGGAAAGAAAAGTGTTTCAGCGGTTCGGTCGCGGGGCCGGAAAACCGTCTTCTGAATAGTGCCCGATCAATTCGTTGAGAATCTGCGCGTTTGAACATCTTTCGACTGACACCTGCCGAGCCATCGGCGGCCGACAATCTGCACAGTGAAGCCCGCGACTGGCTGGTCCTGCTGACCTCCGGCCGCGCCACCGTGGCCGATGCCCGTGCACTGCGCGAATGGTGCGCGCAGAGCGCCGAGCATGCCCGCGCCTTTGAGGACGCCAAAGCGCTGTGGCATTTGTTGCAACCGGCGGCGCAAGGTTTGCAGGCACCACGTGGGTTTGGGCGACGCGCCTTTCTCGGCGGCGCCATTGCCGCATCGGCGGCGTTTTTGCTGGTGCGCGGGACCATCCCCGGTGGCTTCGAAGGGCTCGGTGCCGACTACATCACCGAAGTCGGCCAGCAGCGTCGCGTCGAACCGGCGCAGGGTGTGAGCCTGGAGCTGAATACCCAGACGCGGATCAATCAGCGTGCAGTGTCTGACGGTGTGCAGGGTTTTGAACTGGTTAGTGGTGAAGTCGAGGTGCAGACGGCGCGCTTGCCCTTGGCGATGCAGGCTGGAGGAGGGTGGTTGCGCGCCAGTCAGGCTCGTTTCAACTTGCGCAACACTGATCAGCAAGTTTGCGTGACCTGCCTTGATGGCGCGGTGGAAGTCGACGTGGAAGGTCGCAGCTTACGCCTGGAGCCGGGGCAGCAAGTGACTTATGACGCGCGACGGGTTGGCAGTGTGCAGAGCGTTGATACGGCGGCGGTGATGAATTGGCGGCAGCAGGTGTTGGTGTTTAACGGTGCGACGCTGAGCGAGATGATTGATGAGATTAATCGGTATCGGCCGGGGATGTTGCTGCTGCTCAACCGTGAGCTTGGCCAACGCCGGGTTCAGGCGCGGTTCAGTCTTGATCAACTCGCTGGCGTCGCGATGCTGATTCGCGATGCCTATGGCGTTAAATGCACCGAGCTGCCGGGCGGAGTCGTTGTTTTGAGCTAGTGGGTTTGATTGGGTACATATCCGTTGCTGTGGTAACGGCGGCCCAGGGTTCCGCCCTTACGGCGGTTCACTTTTTCCAGACGCCCGGAATGCCGGCCCAGAAAAAAGTAACCAAAAAGGCTTGCTCCAACGTCCGGCCCGCTCGCTAAAGCTCGGGGTTCCTTCGCTCCGGAATCCATCCACTCAGCCTCCCGACGTCGCCCGTGAATCAAGATCAACAGCGGCAGCCGAGCTTGCGCTCATCCTGTTGAGTGGTGAGGAGCGAAGCGGGTCGGTGTGTTGCTTGCTTTTCTCTGGGAGCCAGCCTGCTCGCGAAGGCGGCCTGCCAGCCAACCCATCTCCAGCCCATGCACCCAATCCCTGTGGAAGTTGACTTGCCAACGATGACGGCCTGACAGCCAACCAATCCCCAACTGACCTCACCCAATCCCACTGTGGGAGCGAGCCTGCTCGCGAAGACGACCTGCCAGCCAACCCATCTCCAGCCCATGTACCCAATCCCTGTGGGAGTTGGCTTGCCAACGATGACGGCCTGACAGCAAACAAATCCCCAACTGACCTCACCCAACCCCACTGTGGGAGCGAGCCTGCTCGCGAAGGCGGCCTGCCAGCCAACCCATCTCCAGCCCATGTACCCAATCCCTGTGGGAGTTGGCTTGCCAACGATGACGGCCTGGAAGCCAACCAACCTCCAACTGACCTCGCCCAATCCCACTGTGGGAGCGAGCCTGCTCGCGAAGACGGCCTGCCAGCCAACCCATCTCCAGCACATGCACCCAATCCCTGTGGGAGTTGGCTTGCCAACGATGGCGGCCTGACAGCCAACCAACCTCCAACTGACCTCACCCAATCCCACTGTGGGAGCGAGCCTGCTCGCGAAGACGGCCTGCCAGCCAACCCATCTCCAGCACATGTACCCAATCCCTGTGGGAGTTGGCTTGCCAACGATGGCGGCCGAAAGCCAACCAATCCCCAACTGACTTCACCCAATCCCAATGTAGGAGCTAGCTAGACCAGTTGTAGACGGTCAAGGCCAGGTTGCAGATGCGAAGGTCAGGTTTGTAAGGCGCTCCGAGGGTGCTCTGATTTTTTCGTGAAAGTGTGGAAGTATTTGATGAACATGGTTGATGGCTTTTAGCCTCGATGCCAGCTAGATTTGGAGCTTTCCACGATCAAGGAAGGATATGAAAAAGCTCATTGCAGTTATGGGGATGTGTGTAGCACTTGGCGGTTGCGCTACGTCGCACTACACCGTAGGCCGGGACTTTCCGTCCGCTGGTGTGACGAACATCACCAAAGGCAAAACTACGACGGCCGAGTTGAAGTCGCTGTTCGGTGAGCCATATACCAAGAGCGCAGTTAGCGAGACTGACGAGAAGTGGATCTACACCTACACAAACGGCTCAGCCCATGCTCAAAGCTACGTGGTCACTATGAAGGTGACGACTACTGGCACCCAAAAAACTCTCGACGTCCTGATCCGTAATGACATAGTCATCAACTACACGTTCAGCGAAGGCCCCGCTCCAGGCACTACCACCGCGACGAACTGAGATCGCCTTTTGCCATTGGGCGCCCCACCGCGCTCAGCAAGTCGTCGATGGAGCAAGATCATGGACAGAACATATGCATTCGTAGATGAGTCCGGGAATGCTGACCTTGATACGTCGAAGGGAGGAAGCTCGGGCTTCTTCATCGTGTGCTCCATTCTCGTGGCAGAGAAAGACCTGGAAGCTGCTTATGCCCAAGCTGAAGAACTTCGCGTGCGCCATTTTCAAACAGGCGAGATCAAATCCAGCAGTCTGAAGCCCAAGGATTTATACCGCCGTGCCCGAATCCTCAACGAGCTAGCCGAGCTGCCATTCAAGCTCTTTTTCACCGTGGTGGATAAGTCCAGAATCCACAAAGATGGCGGACTCCGGTTCAAGTCTTCGTTCATAAAATACGTGAACGGGTTGCTCTATGAACGTTTGTTCCGCGCATATCCTGACCTCCAGATGATCGTAGACGAACATGGTGGACAGGAGTTTCAGGAGAGTCTTAAAAGCTACGTTGTAGAAAGGTTCGTCGACGACCTATTTGGCGATAGGGATGCCTTCTAGACGATGTCCAGTAAGGACAACGTTTTGGTTCAGGTTGCAGATTTTTTTGCTGGCTCAGTGGCTCAGATATACGAGGATAAAGCTTCCGAAGAAGCAGTTCTTGCCTACAAGAAAATCCTTCGCAGCCTGACTCTTGGGATGCTTGAGTGGCCATCCAAGTACCAGCCTCTTTTGCCTCCGCCGACGGATGCATCTGGGTATGCAGACTACCAAGTACACCAAGAAGCTCTCCGCCAGGCTGACCTTTTTGGCGAACGGGTTGGTGAGCACCCTAATGAAGATGAGCGCTTGCAGCTAAGCATCTTGCGGTTCTTGAGATTCCAAAGCGAATTCGTCACCAAAGACTACGTGCCAACCGCAGAAATAGTCGCCCATCTAAAAGATAGCGGTTTCGGAGACGTTAACGACCAGAGAATCCGCTCTAGCGGCATTGCCAAGCTTCGTGATTCGGACGTGATCATTACAAGCGCGGCGAAGGGCTACAAAATCCCCCAGACGCGTGCGGACATCAATGAGTTTCTTGAAAAAGCGTCAGGCATTGTTGTTCCTCTACTGGAGCGTGTCAAAAAGGCCCGAGAGGTGTATCGGCTGAGTAGTCGAGGCGAATATGACATCGTGACGGCAGCCAACTTGAGTGAGCTGGCTAAACTGCTCGCTGCGCTTGAGGCATTTGCGGATGAATGAGCTCAATAATTGCAACGAGCCTCAGCGGGTTGCATTGATTCAGGATGAAATCTTAGAGATTTTGAAAGAGGCCAAGGTGCTCGCGCGTAGATTCTATAGTCTAACCGGCAAGCCACTGGGCGTGACCGGCGAGGTAGCAGAGTATGAAGCTGCTACTAGACTTGGCCTGTCACTACATCCTGCAAGGCAGGCAGGTTACGACGCTACTGAGATACTGGAGGATGGCGTCGCGAGAATCCAGATCAAGGGCCGCTGTATCCTGAACCCGCTAAAGATTACGGGCCGTATGGGTGCAATTGACCTACGACACCCGTTCGATTTTGTGCTCTTGGTGCTGCTTGATTCTGAGTTCAACGCATTTGCAATGTACGAAGCGAGTCGTGCCAAGGTCGAAGCAGCTCTGACTTTGCCAGGTTCCAAAGCCAGAAATGAACGTGGTGCGTTGGCTATTAGGCAATTTATGTCGATAGCCACGTTGCGCTGGGCTCGCCATAAGGCTGGAGACTCAGAGAGTTAACTGCCGTCTTAAAGCCGAGTGCTACGGATATATCCCGTATGACGTGCAAGTCTAATGTCCCCATTAAGGCGCATTAACCATCACTTTTAGGTTCAATGCTCCCGTTCGGGCTGCCTCAGAGCTCATCCTAATATCATCGCAGAAGTTCGGCCCTAGCTAGCTTGCCAGCGATGCCGCCCTGACAGCCGACGAGTTTCTATCTGGTTTGCTCAATTGCTGTAGGAGATGCTGAAGGCTGCGATCTCTTGATCTTGCTTTGATGTTGAGAAACAAAGGTCAAAAAATCTCGGTATTCGGCTGCTCTCATACGATTATCTCTTCAGTTCAGTGGCCCAATCACCTGCCGATATTTCTCCACCCCCTGCGGCGTCTGCCGAGTCAACCGAATCTCCAACCCCGCCGGATCTTCCCGCCGATTACCACTCAACTGCCGCCACCCCTTATCCACCTCCCAAACCCGCACCTGCGCATCGCTAACGTCGTTCAACACCGCAACCCCATTCCCAGGCGCCGGCAACGGATAGCGACTCCGCGCCTCAGCCACCGCCCGATACAACGTGCCGCCCTTGAGCCACCAGCGAACCCGCTGCAAAGCCCCCGGCTGATCAGCCGCCGTACGAATGATGTCGAGCCGAAACCCCGTACTGTCGCTGCTACGCACGGTGAGGGCAGGGGGCGCGCTCGGCGGCTCATCATCCACGCCAACCTTCTTCGGCTCGGTCAACTCAACCCCCGCGCGCATCTCCACATCCCGCTGCAACTGATTCAGCGCCCGCAACAGGCTGTCACTCTGCTCACTGCTGGCCTGCAAATGACTGTCCGCCCGCGTCACGCTGTCCAGCCCCCGCCAGGCAATCAAACTCACCACCGCCATCAGCAGAATCGCGACCATCACCTCGATCAGGGTAAAACCTTGTTGGTTTTTCATTGCACACTGATCCGGCCGGCGCCGTCGCGCAGCACGCTGAGGCGATTGAAACCGTCGGACAAAGTCAGTTGCAGCGGCGGATTGATCCACTCGGCGTTGAGCACGACTTTCTGTCTGGGCTCCACGCGCACTTCCAGTTTCGGGCTCTGCCACTGCCGTGGGCGCAATTGCGGGTCCTGCGCGAAATGATCAAACCCCTTGCCACTGTCACTGCGCCGACTAAACCGAAACCCTTTGGCATCACTCACCCACACAATCGGCCGACCATCGGCGCGGGCCTCGGCCTGCGCCACTTGCAGCAACTGCGCCACACGCTCGGCATCCTTGCGCAGCAACTGCAACGGATCGGGCTTGATACTCAGGCTGATCGCCGCACTGGCGATGCCGATGATCACCAGCACCACCATCAACTCGATCAGTGTAAAACCCTGTTGCTTGACCCCGTTCATCGATTGCGCGCTCCTTTGCGTCGGAAGTCATCGTGCACGGCCAACATGTAAGGCGTGTGAAATAAAACGGAGAGAATTGCCGCGTAGACTGGCAGCAGGGATAAAAAGGAGATTAAACCCATGACCTTCACCGCACGCGTTTCCCCACCCCAAATGGTCCAGGCCCTCGCACTGCTCGCGGCGCTGGTTGGCGTGGCGACATGGTCGTCGCTGCTGCTGACCTCCGCCGAATCCCACACCCCGGCAGCTGCCCCGCAATTGCTGGCGGCGCGCAGTGATAGCCCGGCGTTGCAGTGGTTTTCCAATCAAACGGCGCCAGTGGATATCAAGGTGAGCGGGGTGATGGCGGGCAGTCGGGGGGCGGTGGCGATACTGAGTTTGAATGACGGGCCGCCGCGTAGTTTTTTGCAGGGGGAGAAGGTTGGGCCTGGGGTGAAGTTGGTGGCGGTGGAGGGGGATGGGATGGTGATTGAGCAGGGCGGGGGGCGGGTGAGGTTAGGGGTGGAGAGGTTGGTGGAGGGGGTGGTGTTGCCGAGCCTTATTAGGCCCTGATTTGTAGGATCGAAGTCGTCATTTTTTGCCGTTTAGTCGGATAGCATTTCAAGTGCTCTGAAAAGAAGGGGGCTTACAGACAGGAGCATTCGCATTTGCTTGTAAAGAGAGGAACGTTATGAAATTCCTCTATCGGCCAAAACCATGCCGTCAAATCAATACCACGGTTTATCCCCAAATCTTCTCGTAGAAGGAAAATTGACCATTAGCTTCAGCCAATGAACGATTGCCTAGGAAGTAGCGAGGCAGGTATGCCTGTCGAGAGCAAAGAAAAAACGATGAAAGATGATAAAAAAATCACCAATGGAAGGAATGCAGGCTAGAGTGGCAGGTGTGTCCAATTATTATGTTTTCGTGCTGAACGGATGCTATATGGCGATAGTTTGAAAAGATCTGTTCATTCCAAATTAAGGAGATATCTGAATGAGTATCAAGCCTGGACCAAAACCGATAGCGGATTCGACTGGTAAAACAGACCAGCGTCGTAGTGTTACTCCCGAGAACAAACCGAAACATCCTGATTTAGATGTACATAAGCACAAAAAAGGGAAATAATCTTAAATTGCCCCACTTTACATTGTGGGGCTTTTAATTTGATGTGGGAGTCAAGAATATGTCAGAGCATGAAAGCATTTTCTAAGTAAGGAATATATTGGCGTAGAAAAATGGTTGTCTTCTACGTTGTTTTAGTGCTCTATAGATACTATATCAACTAAAATAGGTCGCCCATGTGTGATAGTGGTTCAATTTCCCTGTATAAAACTTTATCAATAGGTGCTCCAAAAAGATTAAAATCTGGGATGTCTAAAGTGCAGAGTTCGCTAGCGTTAAAGTTTCCAAGTCGTATATTTTCACGTAACTCCATCAGCAATCGCCCTAAGACATTGGCGCCCACTAGCCTGTGGTCATCTATAGGCGTTGCTCCCCAAAACTGATCCTTTCTTGATTGCTCAACTATTGGGAAATCACCTGTGCTCTCTAATAAGGTAGAGAACTTTTCCCAGTTTTGAATTAGTTTAGCCTTGATGCACCAACTCATTATTCGAACTCTAACTCGTAACCAGTCCGGTCTAGAGTCGTTTTTAAATGGCTTTGAGCGCATTTTTGCTGTCATCGGACTCGTCTGTTCTATTATTAGACGCTGTACATCTGGGCGATGAGGAAAACGGCAGGATTGATACAACGCTTCAGACGTAAATATCTTTACATCATTTATTGTTATATTGTAACCAGCAGCCATGTTTGATAGTCCGCCGAATGCATCTTGAGTCTTTAAGAAGACAACGCTGTTTCGCCGATCATACTCACGAATGGCGACTTTTTTCATACTCACCTCTATAACACCTCAGCCAGAGCGCGATGCAACGCAGCATCAGCATTCGTGGATCTAGGAAGCAGAGGATACCACGGATGATTTACCCAGAGTGCTAATGGCGCGTTGTTGGGACAGTTTCTATATGTCACAATCATTGATCCAAATCCGAGAGTTTCTAAGGAGCTATATCCAAGTGGTCTGTTCTTTGCTCCAAGATTTTTGCAAATGTCTAATATGTGAACTCCGGCGGTAAGGAAAGAGCGCTCCAGGGTTTGGCGTCCTAATTCCGAAGAAAAGAATCCAAGCTTCCCTGTTTCTCCCGCAACCCGAAACGTCGGTTTGTGAGTCATGTTTGAAATATAATTCGATATTAGCGCATCTTGTGGTGCACTAACAGGCCTTAAGACGTCAGAAGTATTTATATGGCGCAGCCTATCTTCGACTTCTAGAGAGTAATGCCACGCTACGGAGATTTTTTTTCCGCTCTCGGAAATTAGTTCTTCTAACTTTTTCCCAGCATACCACTCACCGCCCAGATGTAGTCCAATAACTACTATATAAAGCCTTGCTTCTTTAGGTGCTACATCGGTGATCCAAGATCTTAGGTCACTCAATAACCTATTTCCGGAAAAAACTACATCATCTATATATAGATAGTTTCGAACTTCAGGAGCGTTTATAGGCATCTTAAAGCCGGAGCGTTCTGTAATGAGGTTGGATACCAATTTAGAAAACTCATGCTGACTGTTACCGCCTTTCTGAATATCTAAAAGTGAAGCGCTTTTCCAGAATATTAATTCGGCATCACTGATTGGTTTGTTATCAAAAAGCAAGCTCGAAAAAATATCCTTCACCTTGTCCTTGGAAAAATAAGTCTTGTCGAGTGTAAAAATCATTTCTCGAAGAACTTCATCTCGTTCCGCTTCGGGAAATTGAGCTATCCAGCGTTCTACATGAGGCGCATCAGGTCGAGATACCAATGAATCTTTTCTATAATCACTAATGATTTCAAGAAGTTGTTGAATTAGTTCTTGACGATCTGGCATAAAAAATCCCTTTCTAGTCCCCGACGACAGCATCGAACTGTCAGTTTGCCATCATTCCGCGCATTTTCCTACACTCACCATGCTAAACGTATATATCAAATTGGCATCGGATGTTTTGAAAAATTTAATAGATGAAATGCTTGATTTTAAATGGTTTGTTAACTTATTTTCTCGTGTTTTTAATTTTGAGGAGGTTTGCTTTATAAAAGTTTTTTGGTTTCCTTTTGGTGATATCAATTGTTCTGATTGTTGTTTTTATCTGGAGGTTTAATATTTCTATCTGGGTAGATCCAGCTCATATTCATCACCGTCCCTGATTTTCTCCAGTAACTTTCGTAATAGATTAGAGTATCGGTGCGACTGAATTTGTGCTCCGTTCATAACGGCGCAGTGATATTTGTTGTCAAAAGATTTTATATCTATTCCGCTGGTGCTTTTCAGTATCAAGATTAGTTTGTTGGCATCGTGCCAACCTTTGAATCCAAGGCTTATACCTAAGGTAGAAGGGGTGTATGGGAAGTTGGCATTGAAGTCTAATCCGCCAGAAACGTCAGCTATTCCATAGAGCTTAGCAAGTTCGCCATCAGAAGATGAAACGTTGGATAGTACTGTGTAGTCAACTTGTATAGGATTTTTTGGTATGTCGGACCGAACAAGTTCATAAGTCCTAGCAAGAAGAGCGCGGAGCAACTTAGGGTTGACATTTTCAAGCGCTTGATTCGCTCCGAAGGCTTCATAAACCCAGGAGTAATCGTGTGCGACTATGCTTTTTATTCTTATGCTTTTATTTTCGGCTACAGAAATTAAACGCTCACGCCTGGGGTAGCCGGTTACTTCTTTTGCCGACCATTCAAGCAGGTAGATGTTTGGAATCAATTCACCATTCTCTGAAAGGATTTCATCGATATCAGAAAGTATCGTTCTAATATTTGGGTCTTCGGCGCCATATCCAATAAATATCAATGGGTGCTCTGCAAAGAAAGCTAGCATCTTCGCGCTTAAATATTTCTTCTTTCTTAGGAAGTTGTCATAGTCCTCCCTGTTAATGACGATGCTGCTGGGGTCAGATGAGCATCCGTGGATTTTAAAAATCTCGCCGATACTTGAGTGGTTCGCGTAAAGAATTTTTTGCCCAACTATTGGTGTGTAGTTTGGGAAGACTATTTCCAAAAAGCAGTCGTAATTTGTAGTTATAATGGAGTGGGGGTGTATTCTTCTTAATAATTCGATTTCGCGATCTTCCCAATTGTCGGCCTGCTCTAACAGTCCTTTGAAAATTTCACAAATTGCGTACTTGAAGTAAATATCAGAGCTATTGCCAGCGCCAAAAAGCTCTGCTGGGAATTGCTTCTCTCCCTCGCCCCACGCCCAGTCATTATATTTTTCAGAGAATACAGTGCCTATATCAACTAAATTAGGATAGCGTTGCAGATAGTACGCAAATTTTTTGTCTATTTCTGGACATGACTCACTGAGAGAAAATAGAAGCTCCTCCCAGCTAGGACCACTTAGATATCGCCTTGTAAGTCCGGATCCCACGAACAGAATTGGCTGGCAATTCATTGCGTCAATGCAGGTTTTTATGTCGTCAGTTACATCTTCGGTATATTTATCATAATCAGTCATTGGGTAGGCCTTACCGGGTTTTCCAAGAGCGATATAGCATCTGTATAAAGCATAGCTGAGATAAATTTGTATGCTAACTCAGAGGTATTTTCATTAAAATCAATCGCTTGCGGTACGTTATGGTCGTCTGCTGAAGAAAATCTAATGTAGAAACCCTGCCTTTTTTCAGGGGTGAAGCCTACGCATTAGTGATTGGCTCGCTTTTTTTAATAATTTTAAATCGCGCACTTTGCCGGTGGGTAGATTTGTTAGGAAAAGTCGCCACGAATACCTGCGGTAAGGTGTTATGAGGGTGATAGCAATTGACTTGCGCTTATATTCGCTTTACGCCGATGGCAGGCGTTAGAAGTTATCAACACTCGAAAAGCATGCATCGATAGGCCTCATGCAATGAATCCTGCGTTCGCTGGGTTTTTCGTCGTAAAAGTTATTGGCTGGGAAGAAGTGCAGGGGGGGACAGTCACGATAGGGCGCCTGACGGCAGAGGAAATGAGATAAACACCAATGTTTAAAAAGACATCTCCAGACACTCTCCCAGGCTACACACCCTTGCGCCCTTGCCTACAGCTACGCCAGAATCCGCCGGCTTGTGCGCTTTGTACCTGGTCTTTATCGTCTACGTGTCGCTGGCAACCCAGCGACCGGGTTTAGCGACCCGACCAGGTATAAGTACAACGACGCTCCAGTTTGTCGCAGCCGTTTGCGACGACGATATGGTGGCTGTGCGTGGGAGACCTTCGGGTCTGCCGGGTCTTATACCTCTCGGTTCGCTAACCCGCGTACAGCTGCCACCCTTACTTGTTTAGCGACAGGTTTTGGTGGTTCCACCAGGTATAAATATGGAGCTTCACCATGATCAAACCAACACCCAACCCGCCCGAAACTGACTCGGTTTCCCCCTACGAATCCCTCGACTCAAAAAAACTCCACGAAGCCGCCGACCGCGCGCTCGACCATTACCTATGTCCGCCCGGTTCCACGCCGCCGCCACGCAAAACCCGAGGCATGTACGCCGTGACCGCGGACAACAAAAACGAAGAACTGCTGATCGATGCCAGTGAAACACTCGCTTCGGCGCAAACCATTGCCCAGAACGTCGCCAGTCTGTTGCCGGCGTCGCAGCGTCGGGCGTTGTTGGGGATTGCGCAGTTGATCATGCTCGGGGAGTTGGCGGTGAATCGGGCGTTGGATAACTTGCAGTTGCCGGAGTGATGCGGGTGTCGGGGCACTTGGTGATTGATCAGGTGTGAGCTCTGGCGCCTTCGCGAGCAGGCTCGCTCCCACCTTTGGGCGTGTTTCAAGGTGGGAGTGCGCTGGCTCTTCAGCCGCGATAAATGTCGAGACGATGTACGTGTATCTGTATCTGCGAGTGGGGGGCTTTCTTTGCGTCAATCGACTGCCAGGTTGTCCCGAGCCCACTGTTCCGCCGTAGTGACCTGAATCGACTGCTGTTCGTTGAACGTCCCCGCTTTAGGCCACGACACGCCTTTGCCTTGGGCAAATACGGCGCGGTATTTTTTGATGTGGTGAGTGGGGGCTTTTTCCAGTTCCTGCATCAGGTGCGGCACCGTCCAGACGTTACGTGTGAACGGACGCCCCAGCACACGTTCAAGCAGGCTCGCCACCTGCCCATACGTCACCGTGTCGCCAGACAGGTACACGATCTCATTGCGAAAGCGCGGTTCGAAGAAAACGATTTCCGCTGTCAGCTTGCCGATGTCCTCCGGTGTTGTGAGCGTCACGCTGGTTTCGAGGCTGCCCAAGGCGTTGACGGTGTCGTTCTCAAAATCGACGACTTCAAATACCGGCTCGAACAGAAAGCTTGTGAACATGCCGGTCGAGATGATCACCCATTCGGTTTTGTCCTGGGCGCGGAGCAACTCGCGCACGTCGAGTTGCGCATCGAACAAATCCTGCGGGCTGCCCCGGCCAATCACTTCGAAATCGACGCCAAACTGCCAGGGGAAGTAGCGCTTCACGCCGGACCTTAGCGCAGCTGTCGCCAGTTTCATCGGCGTTTCCCGACCTGCGACCATGCCTGCGCAGCCTATGACGGTGTCGAATGCTGCGAACACTTCGGCCAGTTGGTCGATGGAATCGTTAACCAGGTCTGCGGCGACTAGCTGAATGCCCAGGCTGCGCAGTTCATCGATTTCGCGCTTTTTCTCAGGGATTTGCGTGTTGATGGTCGAATCCCTGAGCAGGACGCTGATGGTGCTGCCGGGCGAGTGCTTGGCTACCCGCGCAAGATTGCGCAGAACCGGCAGGCCGAGTTCGCCGGCGCCAAGTACGAGAATGGATTGTGGGGAAGGGTGGATCGCTTCGGTCATGGTGTCTCCTGAATCCGTCGTCTGTATGATTTGGTGATGCTGGCACGATTGGGCAGCGCTCAGAAGAAGGCACACGCGTGATACCAGGGGGACAAATGACCGATGAGGAAACCCTTAGCCAGGCAGAAGCGATCTGCCAGACGCTAAGACGAGACGACGATGGCGTGCGGCGCGAAGTCCTAGCTCACGCTGGTAGCCGCTGGTCACTGGGGATTCTGCATGCCCTGGGTGTGTACGGCACGATGCGTCATGCCGAGATCAAACGGCAAATGACGGGCGTGACTCAGCGCATGTTGACCAAAACGCTGCGTGCGCTGGAACGCGATGGTCTGCTGATACGGCGGGAGTTGGATCAAGTGCCGCCCCATGTCGAGTACGAGCTGACGCCTTTGGGTATGGAGCTATTGGTCCGTATGTCGCCCATTTGGACGTGGGTCGTGGAGCACGTCGAGGATTTTCGCGAGGCGCGTCGTGCGTTTGATAGCCAGAGTGGGAAAAAGCCTTCGTGGCAAATTCCGGTGGTGGGGCTGGGCGATTCAGAAGGGATCGATTGAATAGTTGGTTCGGTTTGGACCATTGCGCGGGACGTCGCGAGTAGGGTGTCGGCGTCGCAGCGTCGGGCGTTGTTGGGGATTGCGCAGTTGATCATGCTGGGGGAGCTGGCGGTGAATCGGGCGTTGGATAATTTGGAGTTGCCTGGGTGATGCGGGTGCCGGGATCACTTGGTGATTGATCGGGTGTCCGTTCTGGCGCCTTCGCGGGCAAGCCCGCTCCCACAGGGTTTTGGGTTGGTCGCGGATATCGTGTACGACGCTGAAACTTGTGGGAGCGGGCCTGCCAGCGATGGCAATGGCACATGCACCATTTTGCTGCCTGACAAACCGCCATCGCGATTATGGCTTTGGTGAACTGTAGTCATTTGGATTCAATGAAAGACTTACAGATCGGTGCAGCGCCCGAACATCCCCGAATCGGTTCGCTCTCCCGGTGGGAGAGGGCTAGTGAATTTTCCGTTCGGGACAACAATGTCTCCAGTCTGGCCAACGGCGGCGCACCCTGGCTCCGGTCAAGCACCTGAATCCCAACCTTGAGCAATCGCCCATTCTCCGCCGAGCCAATTACCAGCTCGCACCGCAGCAAAAGCCGTCCCTGATCACATTCCTGCGCCTTCATTCCCATCGGCAAACGGCCTTCAAGCCGCAACGCTGCCTACGACTCTGCGAAGCCAAAAGCGTAATCGAACGATCACGCGTAACCGTCCAGCCAGCACACTTCCTGATCCCATCCTGTAAGGCAGGGCTTTCAGCGCATCGGTGCTTGAGGCGTTTCTTGTTACTCTAAGCCCTGCCATGGCCTCTCTAGCGGCGCAATGGCCCCGTCTATTTATCGCCACCACTGAAGCCCTCTGGCAGAATTGGCGCCACGAATGAGCCATTTCGCCTTGCGCGGGCGCTTAGCATTTAGTTGGCAAGACCGGTCTTCAGGACGAGGTCGTGAGTTGAAGGAAAAACACCGATGGTCACTGAAAAATCCGAACGCCCTTTGATGGAGTCTGGTCATGGCGTGCGGTATGTAACAGCAGAGCTTTGCAGACAACGTCAAGGCTGCGAACTCTCCGGCCCAAAGCCTCTGGGCTTGGGGCGCAGCCAGATGGGCCTCCATAACCGGCGCTGGTTGTTGGCGCTAGCAAGCGTACTTATCGCTGGTTGCTCCAGCTCCAAATCCAATTCGCCCCCACCGGTCGAACGCGACCCATGCTTGGATGCGGGCCCGGCTAAAAGCGTCGAGTACGTTAACTGTGTGGCTGATCGGGAAGCCAGCAAGAGGGAGGCTCTCAGAGCACTTCTCGACGATACTGGCGTTTATTCCCGACAGATGCAAATTGCTGAATTTGACGACAATACTTACCAACCATCTGATTTTCCGGATACACCCATTCCCATGATCTACAAGGGGGCTGATTCGATATCGGCGACTGAAAAGCGGGCGCTATCTTTCAAAATCAGGGTTACCTGGAAATACTCCTCCAAGGGAGTCATACCGGCGCCCAGAGACCGTGTCCGGATGGATGAAATGGAGAGGCTGATACTGCCGGCGGTGCAGGATAAAGGGCTCGCGAAGTGGGTGTGCACGGTGACTGGTGGAAACCAGCGGCAGTGGATCTTCTATACACGAAGCGACGAAGCTTTTATCGCTCAAACACAGGCTGTTCTAGCGCAGACCGGGCCATACCCTATCGAGTTGAGCGCACGCAAAGAACCAACGTTGAGCACCGAAGTGCAAAGTAGTGAAAACCTGACTGAAGATATCCGTATCACGCCCAAAAAGTGCGTGGAATGATGTCCCGATGGTTAAAGAGGATGCCTTCAGACTCTCTCCCTGGATTTTCGTCCGGTTAACCTCGATCAGGATAGCTACGTTTGCGTGTTTTTTTTTCGGCCGTTTAACCAACCTTGCGTGGTTAAACGGGCGCCCACTTATGCTGCAGCAACGCTGTAATCTCACTCACTCGCTCGCTGCGTCGGCAGGCGTGTGAGTACATCTTTGAAGTAAGCATACGGATCATGCCCATTCAGCCGCGCAGAGTGGATCAAACTCATGATCGCTGCCGCACGTTTTCCGCTGCGTAGCCAGTTGCGCTTTTCCAGTTTTTTAGTCGTGAGTCTATTGGAGTCGGCATTCACAATCGGAAAAGATTCTCTGGCTAGACGATCCGGAGCAAACGCCCGTATGCTGTCTATCCCTTGTTTTCATGGACTCCTTCGTGGACCCCAGCCCCGCAACACACAGCCGCTGTCCAGATTCTGAATTTGGTCGTGCCGCCAAATGATCGAAACTATCCTTACCCTCATTCTTGGCATCCTGGTCATGCTGGCCATCATCGCTGTGAATGGCTATTTTGTTGCGCAAGAATTTGCCTACATGGCGGTTGACCGTACCAGGCTCTCAGCATTGGCAGCTGCCGGTGATGCGTCGGCAAAGCGCGCATTGGCCGTCACGAACCGCACAAGTTTTATGCTGTCGGGTGCCCAGCTTGGCATTACCGTCACAGGTTTACTTGTTGGTTATGTCGCGGAACCCTTGGTAGGTGAATCATTAGGCGTTCTGCTCGCAGGAACCGGTATACCGATTGAGGCTAGGGTGGCCGTCGGTACAGGTATTGCTTTGGTTGCGGCTACGATCATCCAAATGGTCGTGGGTGAGCTTTATCCGAAAAACCTTGCCATTGCGAACCCTGAGCCCCTGTCGCTTCGGCTTGCCCGCTCCACGCTCTTCTATATGTCGGCCTTCGGCTGGCTAATCAGTTTCTTCGACAAATCGGCCAACCTTCTCCTGAAGTTACTGCGTATCGAACCGATTCATGACCTCGATGTGAGCGCCTCGGCTACCGATCTGCCACACATCATCGCCGACTCGCGCGACAGTGGCGACCTGCCACGCGAGTTGTCACTCATGATGGATCGCATCCTCGACTTCCCGCAACGCAACGTCGAACACGCTATGGTGCCCCGATCACAAGTTGACTGGGTTGAACCCGATACGACGCTCGAAGAGCTGCGAGGGCTGATGGCGCGTGCTCACACCCGATATCCGGTGATCGATGACGATGATGCCCCTGTGGGCGTTGTACATCTCGCCGACGTGCTTGCACGTCTCTCCACGGGAAACAGTAATGAGACCGTTGCTTCGCTGATGAGACCTGCCAAGGTGCTGCCGACGCTGATGCTGCTGCCGGATGCTCTTGATCAACTGGTTCAGACAGCCGATCAGTTAGCTTGTGTTATCGACGAGTATGGTGGTTTCGCCGGGGTGCTCACGATTGAAGACCTTGCCATGGAAATCGTCGGTGAAATTACCGACGAGCATGACGCGGAAGTCGGCGACGCCATCGTGTCAGAAGGGGAAGACACCTGGACAATGGAAGGCGACGTTCACCTCGACGAAGTCAGGCGCATCATTGGTCACGACCTGCCGCGCGTTGATGTTGAAACGGTGGCAGGTATGCTGATCGCTGAGCTTGGCGCACTGCCCGGAGAAGGCGACACAGTCACCGTTGATCTACCTATCGATGCTGCCGAACTGATTTCCGACGAGCCGGTGAGATATCGACTCGAAGTTGATGTACTGCGTATTGAACGACATGTTCCGACTGAAGTTCGCGTACGGTTGGTCAAAGTGTCTATGGCGGAGGACGCTCAATGAATGATCCGCTGATAGTCACGATAGCCACAGTCGTTCTCATCGCGCTGAGTGGCTTGTTTGTTGTCATCGAGTTCGCGTTGCTCGGCGCTCGCCGGCACCGCCTTGAAGAGCTGGCCATCAACAGTCTGTCCGCTCGTGCTGCGCTGCGCGGCATGAATGATTTGACGTTAATGCTTGCTGGTGCTCAGTTGGGTATCACGCTGTGTACCTTTGCCCTGGGTGCGGTGACGAAACCTGCGGTCGACTTATGGCTCGGCCCAGTGTTCACTGCGTGGGGCTTGCCTGAGTGGGCAGCGGGTGGTGCAGCTTTTGGCTTCGCGCTTTTCCTGGTGACATTCTTGCACTTGGTTGTCGGTGAAATGGCGCCCAAGTCGTGGGCCATTGCACATCCGGAAAGGTCCGCTCTGGCAATTGGCATCGTGTCGCGCATCTATACCTGGCCGCTACGTCCGCTGTTGCGCTTGGTGAATCGAATCGCCAACCGTCTGGTAAAAGCCTCAGGTGTAGAGCCCGTTGAAAGCGCCGCAGTTGGTGGTCAGGATATTGAGACCATTAGGCAGCTCGTTGAGCACTCGGCGAAGGTCGGCACGCTACAGCCGCAGATGCAGCAGCAGATTTCAGGCCTGATCGACCTGGGCACACTGCCCGTCGAAGCTTTGCTAATCCCGGGGGAGGTGCCGGTTCACGTTACGCGGGATGCGACGGTGGCAAATGTCCGCACTGCAGCCATCGAGTCCGGGCACCTGCGCATTCTCGTGCTGGGAACCGAGGGCATACAACCCTCGGTGGTTCACGTACGCGACACCCTGCTTGAGCCAGAGACTCGGTTGGCGCATGAGCTTGCACGAGAAGCTTTTGTGCTTGACGCGAAAACACCCGTCTACGAAGCGCTTGCGCGCATGCGTAAATCGAGCATTCAGCTTGCTCTGGTCGTGAGCGCGGATCGCTTGCTGGGAGTTGTGACGCTGGCCGACATCCTCAAACGAGTACTCCCTGCTGCCTCTAGTTCCTAGCGTCCGCACGTACAAATGCTGAGAGTTTGCCCGTAACTATTTGGTAGTTACACCTTGCCTTGGCCCGGCCGAACCCAGTCTTGGGAAACGACCGAGTGGCTACTCGAGAGCATTGGTAGGCAAGAGGGGCATCTTGGAGGGAGGAGAGCGTCGAGAGGTGTCGCCAAATAGACCGATGCTCGTGGCCGAAGTTGTCAGTTATGTCTGGCAACCTTGGCCATTTTCTTTCCGTCTATTGAAGTAGAGCAATAGACGTCTACGGCTTCACCTCAACATCATCCAGCGCCTGATTCACCGCCAATCCCCCCCAGCATTATCACCTGCGCAATCCCCTGTGCGGTTTTGCGGTGGGCGGGGTCATGGATGGCGGCGAAGACCACTCTATAAACGCCAGCGTTTAAAAAGACATCTCCAAACACTCTCCCAGGCTACATATCCTTGCGCCATTGCCTACAGCTACGCCAGAATCCGCCGGCTTGTGCGCCTTGGGGGTGGGTTCTATTGTGGTCTGGTCGCTGACGAATCAGCGATCGGGTTTCGCAGCCCGGATCAATCAAGGCGCACAGCGCTCCGAAACGTTGCCATTTTGGCAACGGTGCTTTATGGCGGCTGTGCGCGGGATACCTTCGGGTATGCCGGGTTCCTTGATTCCCGGTCTGCGAACCTGCGTACAGCTGCCACCTCTCTTCGTTTCGCAGCGAAATGTGGCGGCTCCAACAATCAAGGAGCTTCACCATGATCAAACCAACACCCAACCCGCCCGAAACCGATCCTGTTTCCCCCTATGAGTCCCTCGACTCAAAAAAACTCAACGAAGCCGCCGACCGCGCGCTCGATCATTACCTCTGTCCGCCCGGCTCTACAACACCTCCACGCAAAACCCGTGGGATGTACGCTGTAACCGCGGACAACAAAAATGAAGAACTGCTGATCGATGCCAGTCAAACGCTCGCTTCGGCCCAAACCATCGCGCAGAACGTCGCCAGTCTGTTGCCGGCGTCGCAGCGTCGGGCATTGTTGGGGATTGCGCAATTGATCATGCTCGGGGAACTGGCGGTGAATCGGGCGTTGGATAATTTGCAATTGCCGGGGTGATGCGCGTATCGGTATCACCTGGTGATTGATTGGGTGTCCGTCCTGGCGCCTTCGCGGGCAAGCCCGCTCCCACAGGGTTTTGGGTTGGTCAGGGATGTTGTGTCTGGCTGTGAAATCTTTGGGAGCTGGGCTGGCAGTGATGGCGATGACACATGCGCTGTTTCTGCTGCCTGAGATATCTTTGTAGGAGCTGCCGCAGGCTGCGATCTTTTGATTTTGATCCTGAAAAACAAGATCAAAAGATCGCAGCCTTCGGCAGCTCCTACAGGGGGCGACTCAGTAGGGTTTCGAGTTTTGCCAGTGGTGGCGCGTCTTGGTTGCGGTCGAATACTTGAATCCCGACCTTGAGCAACCGCCCATTCTCCGCCGCGCCAATCACCTGCTCACACCGCAACAACAATCGCCCCTGATCACATTCCTGCGCTTTCATGCCCATCGGCAACTTGCCTTCAAGCCGCAACTCGGCCATGCGGCTTTGCCCGGCCAATAAAGCAATCGAGCGATCCCGCAAAAGCCCATTACTCTGCGTCATCAACCCCGCCACGCGCACAGCCGCCGACATCGCCACGGCAATAATGGCCAGCGCCACCAGCACTTCGATCAGGGTAAATCCGTTTTCTCGGGAAGGCGCACGCATGGAGGGCTCAAAGCGAAAACACAGCCCCCGACGCTAACCCCCGTCCTTGACGGCTTGACGACGAAAACTCCCGAGGATTTTCAACATCCCTGACATATCTTCTTGCAACACTGCGCGTCGAATCGAATCAAGCCAAGGAATGTCGAGATGGATATCGCACAGTTCAAACCGCTTAAGCAGTCGCCGCGTATGCCCCGTGGCCAGCAGGGTTTCACCCTGATCGAGATCATGGTGGTTGTGGTGATTCTCGGGATTCTCGCGGCGATGGTGGTGCCTAAAGTGCTTGATCGTCCGGATCAGGCGCGGGCGACGGCGGCGAAGCAGGACATTGGCGGATTGATGCAGGCGCTCAAGCTGTATCGCCTCGATCACGGCACTTATCCGAGCATGAACCAGGGTTTGAAAGTGCTGGTGGAGCGCCCGGCGGATGCGAAGAACAGCAACTGGCGTTCGTACCTTGAGCGCTTGCCCAACGATCCGTGGGGCCGCCCGTATCAGTACCTCAATCCCGGCGCCAACGGTGAAATCGACATCTTCTCGCTTGGTGCCGACGGGCAGCCTGACGGCGACGGCGTGAATGCCGACATTGGTTCCTGGCAGCTGTAAGGCCGGCCATGAACAGACGTTCGCCGGATCTGGCGAAGCAACAAGGCATGGCGATTATCAGTGCGTTGCTGATTGCTGCCGTGGTGGCGGTGATTGCGGCGGGCATGTTGACCCGCCAAAGCGTTGCGACCCGTGCGCTGGAGGCCGATCAGCATCGCGTGCAGGGGCGCTGGGTGGTGCAGGGCGGTTTGGAGATCAGCCGCCAGTTGTTGTGGGACGCTCGCCAGCGCGATCCGTTGACCCGGCTCGATCAGCCGTGGGCGCAACGGCTTGAAGTGCAGGGTTTTGAGGGTCGGCTGGAGGACGAGCAGGGCAAGTTCAACCTGCGCAATCTGGTGGCCAACGAGCGTGTTGATGAGGCGCAGATTCAGGCGTTTGGGCGCTTGTGCGAATTGATCGGGATCAGCGCCGGTTTGAGTCAGCGCATCAGTCAGCGCGTGATCGCGTCCTACCCGCGACTGTTGAATCCGCAGATCGCCAACAACAAGAACACTTTCGACAGCGGTCGCGCCACGTCGCCCAACGCTTCGCGAAAGCCTGAGAATCCGAAACTGCCGATGCTGCGCAACCTCGAAGACCTGCGCAGCGTCGAGGGAGTTAACGACGCCGTCATCAGCAAGCTTGCACCGTACCTGACGGTGATTCCCGCGACGACGTGGATCAACGGCAACACCGCCACCGCGCCGGTGTTGGCCGCGTATGTGCCGGGCCTGTCGCTGGAGCGTGCGCAGGCCCTGATCAATGAGCGTGACGCCGGGCGCTGGTTCATCAACCGGGGCGATTTCGTCAACCGTTTGCGCATGCCGAGTCTGGAACTCACCAGCGTCAAGGTCGGCATCACCAGCGACTGGTTTCGACTGCGCGGTGAAGCGCGTCGCGAGCAGCGGCGGGTCAGTCTGGATGCGTTGCTGCATCGCAGCCAGGATCGTCTGCCGCAGGTGATCTGGTCGCGGGTGGGTGCATGAATCAGCTGAGAATTGCCCTGCCGCCCTTGGCGGATCTTGACCTCGACAGTGAATTGAACTGCGCCTGGCTGGATCGTCAGGGCCAGGTCAGCCGTGAAGAGCGCCGTAGCCTGAAGCAGTTGAGTCAGATGCAGAAACAGCCGCCGCTGATGGGTTTTCTGCACCCGGCGGACAGCCTGTTGGCGAGTATCGATTTACCGCCGTTGCCGGCCAACAAGACCGCTGCAGCGGTGCAATGTGCGGCGCAAGCCTTGATGCTTGGTGACAGCAGCGAGATGCACATCGCCCACAGTCCGCGTGACGCAGCAGGGCGGGTGCAGATCGCGTGGGTGCCGCGGCTGGCCTTGCAGCGACTCGGCCAGATGCTCAAGCAAACCGGTTTGAATCTGCGCGGTCTGTACCCGGCGGCCTACAGCTTGCCGGTGCTGCCGGGCACCGTCGCTTGCGTGCAGGACGGTCACTTGCTGCTGCGCGAAAGCATGCAGACCGCGCAGGTTCAGCCGTTGTTCGATGAAGGCGTCGACCACGCGTTGTGGCAACCGGGCGCGCAGTTGCACTGGATCGGCGACGCTGCGCCGCCCGGTGCTGACTTGCCGATGGCCGAGGCGCAGCGCTGGACCGGGCCGTTGCCAGGCTGGGGTCTGCACGGTGCGCTGCAACAACAAGGCACTGAACATCGCGGCTGGGGCCGGGCGATCGGGTTTTCGGCGTTGGCCGTGGCGGTGTGGGTGGTCGGGCTCAACCTCTATGCGGCGCGCGAAGCCAGTCAGGGGCAGCAGCTCAAAAGCCAAATGAATCAGCGCGTGAAGCAGGCGTTTCCCGAGTTGCCGGTGATCCTCAATCCGTTGCAACAGGCCCGCCAGCAATTGGCGGCGCGGCACAAAGGTGCAGCGGACGATCCCTCGCAGAATTTCAATCGACTGGTGCTGCAGGCTGCCACGGGCATCCCGTTCATGGCTGGCAGCGTCGAGCGTCTGACGTTTGTCGACGGGACGCTGCAACTCGGTCTGATCGCAGACGCGCGTCGCACCGGCAACGACAAGGACTGGCAATCCACACTGACGCAGGCGGGTATCAGCGTGACTGCCGATGACGACGGCTGGACATTGCGCCCGGCCAGCGAAGCGACCACTGACGAAAGCGCAGACAACAGCAGCGAGGCAGAAGATGAATAAGGCATCGCTGGCGATTTACCGCGCACGCTGGCAGCGCTTCAACAGTCAGTTGCAGGCACGTTGGCAGCCGTTGGCGTTGCGCGAAAAACGCATGGTCGGCGGTATGGCAATTGCGGTGATCGGTCTGCTGGTCTGGGTCGCGCTGATCCAGCCGCCGCTGAAGAAAATCACTTACTGGCAAAGCGAAACGCCGAAGTTGCGCGCTCAGACGCAAGCGCTGGAGCTGGTGCTGCGCGACGTCAGCGTGCGCCCGGACGGTCAAAGTCTCGGCCAGTCGCTGGAGCAATCCCTGCAAGCGAGCGGTCTGGCCGGACATTATCAATTACAGGCGGCGGATGCCGGTTCATGGCAGTTGACCTTCGACGTCGCGCCGGCCGACGCGGTGCTCGACTGGCTGCTGAGCCATCCGGCACAACTTTCTCTGCAAGTGGTCGAGGCCCGTTTGCAACGCGCAGACACAGCCACGACTGAAGTCACTGCCGGCACTTTGTCAGGCACCGTTCGCATGGATCAGGCGCTTGGCGCTAAGGAAGCTTCATGATGGGGTCAGGATCCAAACCGACGCGCATGGCGTTGCCGCTGCTGCTGATGGCATTGAGCGCGTGCAGCAACACGTCCACGCCGAAAGATCAGCCACCGTTGCTGGTCGACAGCGAACTCGGCCGCCCGCTGGCCAACACTCAGCGCAGTGGCGATGCGGTGCTCGACCGTGAACGCATGCAGGCGCAAGCCAGGCCTGCGCCGAAGCAGTTGCACAACATCACCGAGCGCAGCCGTGGCGGCGGTGCTGCACGCGGCACTGCGTTGCCGAGCAACCCACTGGGCGATCAACCGGTGACGCTGAATTTCGTCGAGGCGGATATTCAAGCGGTGGTGCGCGCGTTGTCGCGTTCGACCGGGCAGCAATTTCTGGTCGATCCGCGGGTCAAGGGTAACTTGACGCTGGTCTCGGAAGGTCAGGTGCCGGCACGTCAGGCGTACGACATGTTGCTGTCGGCGTTACGCATGCAGGGCTTTGCCGTGGTCGATGTGGGCGGTGTTGCGCAAGTGGTTCCGGAGGCCGATGCGAAGCTGCTCGGCGGGCCGATCTACAGCGCCGACAAACCCGTTGGCAACGGCATGCTCACCCGCACCTTTCGCCTGCAATACGAGAACGCGGTGAACCTCATTCCGGTGCTGCGCCCGATTGTGTCGCCGAACAATCCGATTAACGCCTACCCCGGCAACAACACCATCGTCGTCACCGATTACGCCGAGAACCTGACCCGTGTCGCACAGTTGATCGCCGGCATCGATACGCCGAGCGCCATCGACACCGATGTGGTGCAGATCGAGAACGGCATCGCCGCCGACATCGCGCCGATGGTTGCGGACCTGCTCGACGCGCCGGGCAACGACCCGACGCAGAAAATCGCGGTGATTGGCGATCCGCGTTCCAACACCATCATCATCCGCGCCGGCAGCCCGGAGCGCACCGAGCTGGCGCGTAACCTGATCTACAAACTCGACAACGCGCAGAGCAATCCGAGCAACCTGCATGTGGTGTATCTGCGCAACGCCCAAGCGGCAAAACTGGCCCAGGCACTGCGCGGTTTGCTCACCGGAGAAAGCGACAGCGGCACCAGCGACAGTGCGCGTTCGGTACTCAGTGCAATGGGCAGCAATAGCGGCAGCTCCGGCGGGCAAAACGGCCAGAGCAGCACGCAAACCAGCGGCACCACGTCGACCACTTCAACGGGCAGCACTGGCGGCAGTTACGCGCAGGGCAGTGGCGGTACCAGTGGCAATGGCGGTGCGCAGGCCAGCGAGCAGAACGTCGCTTTCAGCGCTGGCGGCGTGACGATCCAGGCTGACGCGACCACCAACACCTTGCTGATTTCCGCGCCGGAGCCGTTGTATCGCAGTCTGCGTGAAGTCATCGACCTGCTCGACCAGCGGCGTGCGCAAGTGGTGATCGAAAGCCTGATCGTCGAAGTCGGCGAGGACGATGCCAGCGAATTCGGCGTGCAATGGCAGACCGGGGATCTGGGCGGTAAAGGCGTGATTGGCGGGGCGAACCTGGGCGGCTCGGGGATCAACCTCAGCGGCAAGACCAGCCTCGACGTGCTTCCGCAAGGTTTGAACCTCGGCTACGTCAACGGCACCGTGGACATCCCCGGCATCGGCAAGATTCTTGATCTGAAAGTGCTGGCCCGCGCCTTGAAGAGCAAGGGCGGCACCAACGTGCTGTCGACGCCGAACCTGCTGACCCTGGACAACGAAGCGGCGAGCATCTTTGTCGGCCAGACCATTCCGTTTGTCAGCGGCAGTTACGTTACCGGGGGCGGGGGGACCAGCAACAACCCGTTCCAGACAGTAACCCGTGAAGAGGTGGGGCTAAAACTCAACGTGCGCCCGCAAATTTCCGAGGGCGGCACGGTCAAGCTCGACATTTATCAGGAAGTCAGCAGCATCGACGAACGCGCCTCCAACAGCCCGACATCGACGGGCATCGTCACCAACAAGCGTGCAATCGACACCAGTATTTTGCTCGACGACGGCCAGATCATGGTGCTTGGCGGCTTGCTGCAGGACGGTTACAGCCAGAGCAATGAAGCCGTGCCTTGGCTGTCGACCATTCCCGGACTCGGCGCGTTGTTTCGCAACGAACGCCGGGCGATCACCAAGACCAACCTGATGGTGTTCCTGCGCCCGTACATCATCCGCGACAGCGAAGCGGGGCGCAGCATTACCCTCAACCGCTACGATTTCATGCGCCGCGCGCAGGGCGGTTTGCAGCCGGAGCGCAGTTGGGCGATGCCGGACATGCAGGCGCCGCAATTGCCTGCAACTGCGCAAGGCGTGCCGGCCCCAGGTCCGAGGGCAACCATTAAAGCGGTGCCTCTGCAATGAAAACACTATCCCCTGTAGGAGCTGCCGCAGGCTGCGATCTTTTGATCCTGCTCTTTGGCAGCATTGAAAAAATCAAGATCAAAAGATCGCAGCCTGCGGCAGCTCCTACAGGGGATCGTATTGCCACGGGGGAGATCATTCGCGTTGGGGAGGGTGGGCGATGAGTGCGTTGCCTTACGCCTGGGCCAAGGCTCAGCGCATTTTGTTGCGCGACGGGGTGCTGACGGTGTGTCCATCGACGCCGGGCTGGTCGATCAGTGAAGCGCGGCGGCAGTTTGGCGCGACCACGATACAGCGCGTGCGCGATGAAGAACTCGATGGCTTGCTCGCCGCCGCTTATGCCGACACCGGCAGCGCGGCAGCGGTGGTGGGGGCCGCAGAGAACGAGGTCGATCTCGATCGCCTCATGCAGGACATGCCGGAAATCACTGACCTGCTCGATACCCAGGACGGCGCGCCGGTGATCCGCATGATCAACGCCTTGCTCACACAAGCGGCGCGCGATGAGGCCAGCGACATTCACATCGAACCGTTCGAAACCCATTCGGTGGTGCGCTATCGCGTCGACGGTACGCTGCGTGACGTGGTTTCGCCGCGCAAGGCGCTGCACGGTGCGCTGGTGTCGCGGATCAAGATCATGGCCCAGCTCGACATCGCGGAAAAACGTCTGCCGCAGGACGGCCGCATCGCTTTGCGCGTGGCGGGACGGCCGATCGATATTCGGGTTTCCACGGTGCCCACCGGCCACGGCGAGCGGGTGGTGATGCGTCTGCTCGACAAGCAGGCCGGGCGTCTGCACCTCGAAACCCTTGGCATGGACGCGCAGGTATTGGCCAAGCTCGATCACCTGATCCGTCAGCCCCACGGCATCGTGCTGGTCACCGGGCCTACCGGCAGCGGCAAAACCACCAGTCTTTATGCTGCGCTGGCGCGGCTGGATGCGAGCACTAGCAACATCCTCACCGTGGAGGACCCGGTGGAATACGACCTGCCGGGCATCAGCCAGATTCAGGTCAACGCCGAGATCGACATGACCTTTGCCCTGGCACTGCGGGCGATTTTGCGGCAAGACCCGGACATCATCATGATCGGCGAAATCCGTGATCTGGAAACCGCACAAATCGCCGTGCAGGCGTCGCTCACCGGTCACCTGGTGCTGGCGACATTGCACACCAACGATGCGGTGTCGGCGGTCAACCGCTTGATCGACATGGGCGTCGAGCCGTTTCTGCTGGCGTCTTCAATGCTCGGGGTTTTGGCGCAGCGACTGGTACGACGGCTGTGCAATCAATGCAAGGAAGAAGACCCTACCGCGCCCGGCACCTGGCGCCCGGTCGGGTGCGCAAACTGCAATCAAACCGGTTACAGCGGCCGCACCGGCATCCACGAGTTGTTCTGCATCGACGACGACATCCGCACGCTGATTCACCAAGGGGCAGGGGAGCAGGCCTTGCGTGCGGCGGCCAACAAGGCCGGCATGTTCAGCCTGCGTGAGGACGGTGAACGCTGGATACGCAGCGGCGCCACCGCGCCTGAAGAAATCTTGCGCGTGACACGGGACGCCTGATGAATCGTTATCGTTTTGAAGCCGCCGATGCCACTGGCAAGATCGAATCGGGGCACCTGGAGGCCGACAGCCAGACTGCCGCGTTCAGCGCATTACGCGCGCGCGGTTTGACTGCGTTGGCAGTGCACAAGGAGAGCAATGTCGCCCAGCATGGCGGCGGTGGATTGTTCAGTGCACGGCTGTCGGATAACGACCTGGCGTGGGCCACGCGGCAACTGTCGAGCCTGCTCGGCGCCAGCCTGCCGCTGGAGGCCGCGTTGAGTGCCACGGTCGAGCAGGCCGAGAAAAAACACATCGCCCACACGCTGAGCGCCGTGCGTGCCGATGTGCGCAGCGGCATGCGTCTGGCCGAATCGCTGGCGTCGCGGCCGCGGGACTTTCCCGAGATCTACCGCGCATTGATCGCGGCGGGCGAGGAGTCCGGGGATCTGGCGCAGGTGATGGAGCGGCTCGCCGACTACATCGAGGAGCGCAACAACCTGCGCGGCAAGATTCTCACCGCGTTTATCTACCCCGGCGTGGTCGGGCTGGTGTCGATCGGCATTGTGATTTTCCTGCTCAGTTACGTGGTGCCGCAGGTGGTCAGCGCGTTTTCCCAGGCGCGGCAGGATCTGCCGGGGCTGACGCTGGCGATGCTGACGGCCAGTGATTTCATTCGTGCGTGGGGTTGGTTGTGTGCAGCGGTCATGGCCGGGGCGTTCTGGAGTTGGCGTTTGTATTTGCGCAACCCGGCGGCGCGTTTAAGCTGGCATCACCGGGTGCTGAAATTGCCGTTGTTTGGTCGTTTTATTCTAGGCCTGAATACCGCGCGTTTTGCCTCGACCTTGGCGATTCTCGGCGGTGCGGGGGTGCCGTTGTTAAGAGCCTTGGAAGCGGCGCGCAAGACCTTGTCCAACGACCGCTTGAGCCTGAGCGTCAGCGATGCCACGGCCAAGGTGCGCGAGGGCGTCAACCTCGCCGCGGCGCTGCGAGTCGAGAACGTGTTCCCGCCGGTGCTGATTCATTTGATCGCCAGCGGCGAGAAAACCGGCTCGCTGCCACCGATGCTGGAGCGCGCGGCGCAAACCCTGTCCCGAGATATTGAACGCCGGGCGATGGGCATGACGGCGTTGCTTGAGCCGCTGATGATTGTGGTGATGGGTGGGGTGGTGTTGGTGATCGTGATGGCGGTGTTGCTGCCGATCATTGAGATCAATCAGTTGGTTCAGTAGTGGTGTATCTGATGTTTTGATGGTGTCTGGGTTGGCCCCATCGCTGGCAAGCCAGCTCCCACAGGGATTTGTGTTGTTAATGCAATCTGCCCCACAACACTCAAACCTGTGGGAGCTGGCTTGCCAGCGATAGGGCCATTCCAGCCGACAAATTTCTTAAATAACGTTCACCGGTCTGCCTACCACCCGAGCCTCAACCCCGCCATCCTCGGGTTCTCCTTTCTGTCATCTGCAACGGCCCTTCAACGGCTCCAGCCCGATTGCGCGAAACACTTGATCCAGACGCACCTTCGACCTGCGCAAACACCCGAGAAACCTTGACGAAAATCACCTCGCAGCTCCCGAGGTTTTTTCCTTTATCTGTCACCGGAAACTGCGAATTTCTCAGTGCGACTTAACCACGGCCAACGCTCGCGAGGGCCCGGTGAGTTTTCCCAGTGTCATGCAAGCAATCTGAAACCCTGTGTTCACAACCCCCGTTGAAAAGGAGATTCTTCATGTTCAAGCGCACTCTGATCGCCGCCTCACTGACCGTCGCCGCTCTGGCATCCGCCCAGGCCATGGCCGCTAACGTAACCGGTGGTGGCGCGACTCTGCCTGCCGCTCTGTACAAAGGTTCTGCCAATAGCATCCTGCCAGCCAATTTCAGCTACCTGGGCACCGGCAGCGGCACTGGCAAAACCGCTTTCCTGAGCAACAACTCGGCACTGTTCAACACCACCGGTTCGGTACACTTCGCCGGTAGCGACTCGGTGCTCAGCGCTTCTGAAATCAGCACCTACAACGGCGCCTTCGGTGCTTCCTACGGCCCGCTGATCCAACTGCCTTCGGTGGCCACTTCGGTTGCCATCCCTTACAAGAAATCCGGCCAGACCGCTCTGAACCTGACCAGCGCTCAGCTGTGCGACGTGTTCTCGGGCACTAAAACCACGTGGGGCCAATTGCTGGGTTCTGCTGACGCCACGCCGATCCGCGTCGTGTATCGCACCACTTCCAGCGGCACTTCGGAAATCCTCACGCGTCACTTGAACGCGGTTTGCCCAACCAAATTTACCGTCACCACCACATTCGCCAACACCCTGAAGCCAGCCGGTACCCCGCTGCCATTGTCTTTCGTGGGCGTGGCCAACACGGCTGACGTCGCCATTGCCGTGAACGCTGTTGACGGCTCCATCGGTTATGTCGGCCCGGACGGCGTGAATGCCGGCAGCAACGCCGTGGTTTCCCGCGTCAACGGTGTGCAACCGACGCCTGCCAACGTGACTGCCGCGTTGTCTTCGGTTGCTCTGCCACTCGCGCCATCCAACCCTGCCCAGTGGGCTCCGGTGGTCGCCAACCCAGTCAGCGGTTATCCAATCGCTGCCTACACCAACCTTGTCTTCGGCCAGTGCTACAAGGATGCAACCGTGGCCGCTGATATCAAGACCTTCCTGACCAAACACTACAGCGTGCCGGGTAATGCCGTAGCGACCGTGGCTCACGGCTTCAGCGTGGTTCCGACCAACTGGAAAAACGCTGTGACCGCCAACTTCATCACCAACACCACCGGCAACAACCTGGACATAAACAACGCCAGCATCTGCAACGGTATTGGTCGTCCGCTGTAAGACTTCGCATCTAGTCCGCTGTACGAATGGCAGTCCCTTTTGGGGCTGCCATTTTTTTTGCCGTTTCCAGCGCAGTTACTCCCCCAACATGAAGTTTGTGTGACATCCGTTCGGTCGCGCCTCTCGCCAACCGCCTATGTCCTAACAGCAGGTTGTTGCCGACCTGCGGCTACCAAAAAGGATCTCGTAGTGATGCTCGCTCGCCCATCCCGTCGACGTACCCATGTCCAGACTCTCAAGCGTGATGCCGACCCGGCACTGTGGCTGCTCAAGCCGCTGGCGCAGGTCGTGGCGTTGTGTCTGGTGGCGGGCAGTGCGCACGCGCAAACTGCGTTCAGCTCAGGCTGGTTCGCCGCCAAGGGCGCTGCGCAGCAAGCCGGCGCTGCTAGGCCGAGCACTGGCGGCCTGCCGGGCATGACGCCGCCCTTGGCGCAGCAACAGAAAGCCAATCAGCAGTTGCAGCGCTCGATTCAGACGTTGAACAACACCGTGGCAGCCATTGCTGCGCAACAGGCCGCTCAGGCGGCCGGGCGTGCGACGGCGTTGGGCTCGGTGCAGTTTGTGCCGGACGGTCTGGGCGAGGGCGGTTTGAAGGTCGATAACAGCCTTGCGCAGGGTTGGCAGAACGCCAAAGGCCCGCAGCAGACCCAGGCCGACGGCAAGACCAACGTGCGCATCGAGCAGACCGCCGACAGGGCGATCCTCAATTGGGAAACCTTCAACGTCGGCCGCAACACCACGGTCGAATTCGCCCAGCAATCCAACTGGGCAGTGCTCAACCGGGTCAATGATCCGAGTGCACGGGCCAGCCAGATTCAGGGCCAGATCAAGGGCGACGGCACGGTGATGCTGATCAACCGCAACGGCATCGTCTTCAGCGGCACCAGCCAGGTCAATGTGCGCAACCTGGTGGCGGCCGCGGCGAACATCACCGATATCCAGTTTCGTGACCGTGGCCTGTACTTCGACAGCAGCGGCAGCCAGCCGACCTTCACCGATGCGGCCGGCAAGGTGCTGGTCGAGCGCGGCGCGTCGATTGCAACCCATAAACCGGCGACGTCCACCGACGCCGGTGGCTATGCCTTGCTGCTCGGCAACGAGGTGCAGAATGACGGCAGCATCAACACCGCCAAGGGCCAGACCGTACTGGGCGCCGGTGACAGTTTCTATATCCGCAAAGGTTCGGGCACCGAAGGCAACAGCTTCTCCACGACCTTTGGCAACGAAGTCACTCCGGGCTTCAAGGCCGGCAGCAGTGCCGGCAAGGTCGGCAACAGTGGTTTGATTCAGGCGGCCACGGGCGACATCACCCTGACGGGCCATGAGGTGCAGCAAAACGGTGTGCTGCTGACCAGCACGTCGGTGGCGACGCGCGGCACCATTCACTTGCTCAACCCGGCGACCGACACCGCCGGCAGCGTAACGTTGGGCCAGGGCAGCGCCACGGCGATCATGCTCGACAGCAGTGATTTGACGGCGCTCGACAGTCAGCACAAAGCCGCGCTGACCGGCGTCAACGCCAATAACAAAGTGCGCGGCGACCAGTCGCGTGTCGAGATCCAGAGTGGCGGCAGTGTCGAATTCCAGAATGGCTCGATCACCCTCGCCACCGGCGGCCAGGTGGCTGTGACGGCGGGGCGACGCAGCCTCGTGCGCGACGGCGCGATGATCGATGTATCGGGTGCCATCGGCGTAAAAGTCGCGATGGAATCCAACAACATCAAGATCAACGTGCAAGGCAACGAACAGCGTGATGCGTCGGTCAATCGCGAGAAAGGCGCGCTCAACAGCAATGATGTGTGGGTTGATGTGCGTGAGCTGGTGTATGTGCCGGCGGGCACTAACGGCTACGCGACGGATCGCTGGTACACCGCCGGTGGCTTGCTTGAAGTCGGCGGTTATCTCGGCACGCAAGGCCACCGCGTCGGTGAATGGATGGCCCAGGGCGGCATGGTCAGTTTCGCCGGCAACGATGTGGTCACCGAGAACGGTTCGCTGATCAACCTGTCCGGCGGCACGCTGGATGTGCAGAGCGGCGAGATTCGTCAGAGCTGGCTACGTGGCGCCGATGGCCGCCTGCATGAAGTTTCGCAAGCCCCCGGCGACATGCTCTACGACGGTTTTTACAAGGGTTATGAAGACAGCAGCGAGCGCTGGGGGCAGACCGATTATTACTACACCCCGCTGATCGCCCCAAGCACGCGTGTCGAGTCGGGCTACACCGTGGGCCGCGATGCCGGGCAACTGGTGATTGCGACCGGCAACGCAGTGCTCAACGGGCAGATGCTTGGCGAGGCTTATCAGGGTGAACGCCAGACCCAGACCCCACGCGCCGCGCTGGACGGCTATGAGCAGAGCCAGACCGCCGCGGCTAGGCGCGGGCAACTGATCGTCGGCAGTTATGACCCAGCCTATGTCGCTTCGGCGGGCAGCTTGCTTTACGGCCTCAACCCGACGTTCGACCAGGTACAGATTGGCGGCGAGAAGCCTGTCGATGGCAATGATCAAAACCTGCTCGCGGCAGTGTCCGAAGTGCGCAAGGGCAAGCTGTTTCTCGACGCCGGGCAGCTCAACGGGTTCACGTTGGGAGCGCTCAAAGTCGCGGCCAGGGATGTGATCGACGTTAACGATTCAATCAAGGTCGATGCCGGTGGCGACATCACCCTGTACGGGCCGGATGTGCAGGTCAATGCTGATCTGACGGCCCGTGGCGGCCGTGTTCATTTGGGCAACGTGCTCAATCAGTTGCAGCTCAATCAGGTCACCGACACGCGAATTCCTGCGTTAACAGGACACGCCACCCGCGTCACGGTGGCTGAAGGCGTGCGACTGGATACCCGTGGTCTGTGGAGCAATCTGGGCACCAACCCGGATGACGGCAACGCGCTTGCGCATTTGAGCGGAGGCCTGATCTCGATCCGCAGCAGTGGCGATGTCGACGTCCAGGCGAGCAGTCTGCTGGATGTTTCTTCTGGTGCGGCGCTGTTGGCGAACGGCAAGATCCGCGGGGGCAAGGGCGGCAGCGTGACGCTGGAGTCCAGCGCCATGACCGCGGCAGGCAACTCGCAGCTCATCCTCGACGGCGATGTGCGCGGTTACGGTGTCACGGGCGGCGGCACGCTGTCGGTACAGGCCAACAAGGTTCTGATCGGCCAAACCGATGAGGTACTGGCCGAGCACACTGTGCAACTGGCACCGAGCCTGTTCAGCAGGGGTTTTTCGGCGTACAGCATGATTGGCCTTAACGGGCTGGAGGTGGCCGACAACAGCGTGCTCGATGTCACGATGCCGGTTTATCGTCTCGCTGCATCGGCGTCGGGGCAGGCCAGCGGCGTCGATCCGCAGGCGGCGCTGGAGGTGTGGACGCCGACGCTGTTTCAGGAAAACCCGACCAAGGCTGTGTTGACTCAACGTGGCGGCGCCAGCCTGTCGTTGCAGGCCGGGTCGAGTGAGGCCGGTCTGCTCGATCCGCTTAACACCGCACTGACGCTGGGCGCGGGATCTCGTATCAGTGTCGATCCGGGGCAGCGCATCGGCCTGCGCGGGCCGGGGCAAATCACGCTCAACGGTGAACTGAATGCCTGGGGCGGCACTATCGATGTTCGTCAGCAACAGTTCGGTTTGACTGACCCCGCCGTGAATCCTCTGGAAGCTGCCAATCAGGCGCACAACCGCTCGATCTGGATCGGCGAACGTGCCGTGCTCGATGTTGCCGGTCGCGCGACGACGGCGGTGGATGCACTGGGCCGTGTCTACGGCCAGGTCGGCAAGGGTGGCAACATCGTCATCGGCGGTGAACTCGACGCGAAGAAAGCCACTGCCACCTCCGCCGATGCTTATGTGATTGTGCGCAACGGCGCGCGTCTCGATGCGTCCGGTGCTCAGACCGTACTGGACATCGCCGGGCAGGGGCCGACCACGGTTGCCACGGATGGCGGAAAGATTTCCCTGAGCGCCTACAACGGCCTGTTTATTGACGGTGATCTGCGGGCGGCGGCAGGCGGTGCCGGGGCTGCCGGGGCTGCCGGTGGTCGATTGGACATCGCCCTGGAAACGCCGATTTACAATCCCAACCTGGCCAGCAATGACGTGCGCCTGCCAAGAGAACTGATGATTGGCCAGGAGCAAGGCGAGTCCCTGTTGCCGGCGGATCTTGAGCCGGGTAAGGCGGATCAGCAGTTGGTCTACGGCCGCGCACGGCTAAGTGCCGATGCGTTGATGGCTGGCGGTTTCGATCATCTCGGCCTGTTGAGCAATGGCCTGATTTCATTCGACGGCGATGTCGACCTGCATCTGAATCAGAGTTTGAGCCTGTACGCCGGTGCCGTGTCGCTGGCCAACGATTCGAAAGGCACTGCACGAATCAATCTGTCTGCGCCTTACCTGCGTCTGCTCGGCACGGGCCGCTATTACGACTCCAATGGCGTGATTCGCCCAAGGGTCATGAACGCGCCAACGCCGGACCTGTCAGCGGCGCAGTTCAGCGCCACGTCGAGTCTGCTGGACATTGGCAACAGTCTGTCGTTCGGCACCCTCGGGTCGATTGTGCAACGCAACGCACCGGCGCTGCAGGTCGGTCGCCGTGGCTTCGCTCAGGTCTCTCTGGCCAGTTCGGGGGACATGCGTTTTCTGGCGTCCAGCACCGGCACACTCACCGAACTCTGGGCGCCGGGCGACCTGAACCTCAGTGCGGCGCAGATCTACCCGGTGACCGGGGCGAGAGCCAGGGTTCGCGCCGGTTTCCAGCAGGAAACGGCACCCTCCGACGGTACGCTGCGCATTCTCGGTAACGGCGCGACGCCCTCGGCGTTGCCGTACTCAGTGTTCGGCGAATTGACGCTGGCGGCCAGCCACATCGAGCAGGGCGGGGTGCTGCGGGCACCGCTCGGTTTGATCCAGTTGGGCGAGAACAGCAAGTCGGTGCTGACCCGAGAGGTTCAGCTATTGCCGGGCAGTCTCACGTCGGTCAGCGCCGCCGGGCTGGTCATGCCTTACGGCGGCACGACGGATGGCATCGACTATCGCCATAACGGCAGCGCTGTAGCGCTCAAAGGCATTATTGGCGCTTCGACGGGCGTGACCTTGCTGTCGCAGCACATCGACGTGGCGCAAGGTGCGGTGATCGATCTGTCGGGCGGTGGCGACTTGCGTGGCGCCGGCTTCGTCTCCGGCCGTGGCGGTTCTACCGATGCGCGCTACAACCCGTTGGTGCGCAATGCCAGTGACGGCTCTTTCAGCCTGCCGGGTCTGGCCAGCAATCCGGTTTACGCCATCGTGCCGGGCAATCAGAGTGTGTATGCGCCGGTGCTTGCCGAGGCGGGCGCGGTCGATCCGCGCATCGGCCAGCAAATCACTGTCGGTGCCGGTGTGCCGGGTCTGGCGGCTGGCACCTACACGTTGCTGCCATCGACCTTCGCCTTGTTGCCCGGAGCATTTCGGGTCGAGGTCAACGGTCAGGCCACGGCGGCCGGGACGAGCCCTGCCTTGCAGATGCGCAACGGTTCATGGACCAGCAGCGGGCAGATGTCGATCGCCAATACCGGTGTGCGCGACAGCCTTTCCAGCGCGCTGATTCTGACCTCGGCCGACGTCTTGCGGCGTTACTCGCAATACAACGAAACCGGCTACAGCCAGTTCATCAAAAGCGATGCCGCGCGCCTGGGGGTATCGCGCGCGCTGGCACCGATGGATGGGAAGTTGCTGGAGCTGCGTTTCAATAGCGGCGGGGAGCGTGACATTGCCCTGGATTTCAACGGGCAGGTGCTGTTCAAACCGACCGAGGGCGGTGTGGCGGGTACAGCTGTTGTGCGCGCAGTTGACGGCGACATCGAGGTGCTGGGGGCGGGTCGTTCGCGCACGCAGGATTTCAGCGGCATTGCGCTTTACGCCGATAGCCTCAATCGAATGAATGGCGGACGGCTGGCCATTGGCGCCATGCCGACGGTGAATTACGGCTCCGGGGGCAATATTGTCACCTTCGCCGACAACATCAGTTCAAACAACATCATCCTGCGTGAAGGCGCCGTGCTTTCTGCGCCGGAGGTGGTACTGCGCACCCGCAGACCCGACGGCGGCATCACCCTTGAGGCGGGTGCGGGTATCAATACGCTGGGACGCGGCGCCGCTCCGTTCGACTCGGCCGGCGGATTTGTTTACGACCCCGGCAAAGCCAGTCTGCTGTTAGTGTCCAACGGCCAAACCAGCGTGCTGGCGCCGGCGAAGTCAGTCGGTCTTGATGGCGCGGGCAGCATCCGTATCGGCACCTGTTCGCTGGAACCGTGCACTAACCCGGCGACCCTCTACTCCAACGGCAGCATTACCGCAGCCACCGACAATCAGTTTGAACTGAGCGATGCGGTGCGTTTCGGCACAAAGCACCTGACCCTGGCGGTTGGCGCGATCAATGTGGGCAATGCCCAGGTGTTGACCGACGCAGAGGGCCGCGTGCCGGTCGGCCTCACGCTGAGCCAGAGCGTGCTCAATCGCCTGTTGCAGGGCGATACACAATTCGGTGCGCCGGCGCTGGAATCCTTGAACCTGACGGCCCGTGACTCGTTCAACTTCTTCGGCAATGTTTCGCTCGATACGCTGGACCCGCAAACCGGGCGCAGCAAACTGCAAAACCTGATTTTGACCACTCCGGCGATCTACGGTCAGGGTGACGCTCAGGATGTGGCGACTATCCGCACCGCCAACCTGATCTGGAACGGCGCCACACAGGCACCCGGCGCAGTGGTCAGCGACGGCGCCGGGACTGGTCGCGGCACGCTGGACATTCAGGCGCAGCGCATCGAATTGGGTTACGGCCCCAATCCGCAACCCAACGGCCTGGATCAAAACGATCGTCTGGCCTTGGGGTTCGCCAACGTCAATCTGACGGCCAGCGAACGCATTACGGCCAATCACAAAGGCAGCCTCGCGGTTTACCAGGAGCAGGGGGCTTATGACCCGGTCGAGGGTTACGCCTACAGCGGCGGCAACCTGAATTTGCGCACGCCGTTGCTGACGGGTGAAGCGGCGTCGGTCAACACGATGAAGGCCGGTAACCGCCTGATCCTGTCTGGCGCTGGCGGTTCTGCAACGGCTGATGCACTGGGTGCGGAACTGAATCTTGAGGCGCGCGATGTCGTGCTTGATGGCCGTATTGCGCTGGCCAGCGGCAAACTGGTGGTCAAGTCTGACGATGATTTGACCCTGGCCGGCAATGCGCAACTGGATCTCGCGGGGCGCACCTTGCCGTTCAATGACGTGAAAAAGTACAGCTGGGGCGGTGACGTTTCGCTCTACAGCCACAACGGCAATATCCGTCAGGCGGCCGGCTCGCGAATCGACCTGTCGGCGCAGAACAATCAGGCCGGCAACCTCAATGCTGTGGCGCTGGCGGCGGATGCGGGCGTGGTCGATCTGCAAGGCGAGATCCTCGGCGCCAGCAGCGGTTATTACGATGCCGGTGGCACGCGGGTGCCGTACAAGGCCGGCGGCGTGGATATTCGTGCGCAACGGTTGGGTGGGGACTTGAATGAACAGTTCGCCGCACTTAACCAACGTTTGAACGCCGGGCAAGTGTTTGGCAGCCGTAGCTTGCAGCTCAAACAGGGCGATCTGCTGATCGGTGACGGGCTCAAGGCCGGCGAAGTCAACGTGTCGGTGGACAATGGCAGCCTCACCGTTGGCGGGCTGATCGATGCCAGCGGCGAGCGGGTCGGCAGTATTCGCCTGTCTGGCAAAAACGGTCTGACGATCAGTGGCAATGCCGTGCTCGATGCCCATGGTCGGGTGTTGCGGGTCGACAGTTACGGCAAGATCATCGACGCGCCGAACCGTGCCATGGTCGAGCTCAATTCCGGTGAAGGCGCGCTCGTGCTGACCTCCGGTGCACGGATCGATTTGCGTCACGGCACCGCTGCCGTTAACGGCCCATTGCCTGGGCAAAACGACGGGATGCTGCGCGGAACCCTGGAGTTGAACGCACCACGGCTGGGCGTCGACGATATCGCCATCGATGCCAGCGGTCCGCTGACCGTTCAAGGCGCACGCTCCATCGGTCTCAACGGCATGCGCCGCTACACTGACGCCCGCGATGGCGTCGATCCTGCGGCCAGTGGCCGACCCTATCAGGTGCTCGATCAGGCGATGTTCGATCGCATCGATGGTGATAGCAGCGCATTCATCGACGCGGCGCTGGTCAACAACGACCTGTTGCAACGCAAACTCGCAGGTCTCAATAACGCGACTTACGCCGATTCGTTCCATCTGCGCCCTGGCGTTGAGATCGCCAGTAAAACGGCAGACGGCGACCTGGTGGTGGAGGGCGATATCGACCTGTCCCGCTACCGTTATGCCAGCCTCAACCCGCATACGCAGAAGACCACGGTCTATGGTTCAGGCGAGTCTGGCAACCTGGTGATTCGTGCCGGTGGCAACCTGGATATCTACGGCAGCATCAACGACGGTTTCGCACCGCCTGCGGAAACTGTCGACGATGCTGGCTGGAAACTGTTGCCGGGTGTGCAGCCGTTTGGCGGCGATCTGATCGTGCCGGGTGCCGGCGTGAACCTGGCCGAGGGCACGCTGTTCCCGGCGGGCACCACGCTTAATTATGACTTGCCGATTCAAGCAACCACGTTGGCCAGCGGCACGTTGCTGCCAACCGAAGGCGTACTCGTCAACGACTACGCGGTGAGCGCTGGCACTGTGTTGTCCGGCGCCATTCATGACGCCTCGGGCAACCTGATGTACGCCGCCGGCACGTTGCTCAAGGACAGCGTGACGTTACCGGCAGGCAGCCGCCTGGGGGCTGGCATCCGGTTGAACAGTGCTACCGCTGTGCAAGCGATGCTCTGGCCCAAAGACGTACCGCTGCCACGTGCGATAAGCGCGGATAATAAAGTGGTCGGGGTGAAGTTGAGCGGTACGCTGGCGTTGCTGCGCGGCGCGCTGATCCCGTCCATGACCGACGTTGTGCTGGCCGATGGCACGCAATTCATTGAACTGCGCGGTTACACCAGCACCACGCAACAGGGCAGCAACTGGGCGGTCGCGAGCATGCTGGCGCCGGGCAGTTCTTCGTGGTCGATGCGCGTGGCGGCCGGTGCTGACCTTGACGCGGCCGACAGCCGTGCGCTGAAGCCGCTGACCGCAGACGGTAATCTGCGCCTGGCCGATACCCACTACGGTTTGAAAGTGGTCGAGAAGCAGCTCGACACCACATGGGCCGACGGCAATCCGCTGGGCTACCCGGCGGGTGAGGTGGTGAAAGAGGAAGATCTGTTTTATTGCGATGCAATTCCTGGCGCCTGTGTCGCTCCGTCGAAATTCCTGTGGGCGGAGGGCAACATCATGGGCATGGAGCCAGGCACGCCGATCATCGATGATGACCTGTTCTGGTGTGACATCGACCCCGGGTCCTGTGTGGCCAACAAGGGCGGCATCTCCGTCACCACGCACTCGCAAATGTTCAGTGTGTTGCGTACCGGTACCGGCGATCTGGACGTGTTGGCGGCCGTTAATCTGAGCATGAATTCGCCTTTCGGCGTGTACACCGCCGGCACTCAGTCCAGCGATATTGATCCGCGATACAACCAGCCGCGTGGACGTCTGACGGACGATGGCTCGGTGCTGGGCAGCAAGGGAATGGACTACGAAAAATGGGTCAATGGCGGTACCGACAACCTTTATCAGGCCTGGTATCCGACGTTGGGGGGCAACCTGACAATCAATGCCGGCGGCTCGGTGTCGGGTGATGCAGTCGGGCGACGGGGGATAAACCCTGATGCGGACTATCGAGAACAGGTGTCCAGTGTGTCGGTGGGCAACTGGCTCTGGCGCCAGGGCACGGGCAACACCGATGTGCCGACGGCGTGGTGGATCAACTTCGGCAGTTATGCCACCCAGCCTTTGCCTGATGCGGGTGCAGATACCGCCCCTTATCTGGTGGGCTTTACCGGTTTCGGCGCGCTGGGCGGTGGCAACGTCAGCCTGCGCGCCGGTGGCGATGCCGGCATGCTCAATCCGTTGGGCGACAGCAAGAGTAATCCGCGAAGTCAGGGCCTGATCGTGGCGGTGGGCAGCACCGGCCGGGTCGGCAGCGACGGCAGCTTGCAACTCACCGGTGGCGGCGACATGGACATCCGCATCGCAGGTGCGCTCAATCCGTCATTGCTGGCACGTGCCGGGGAAAGCGGCGTTGCAGCGCCGCGTCACGACTTGCAAGGCGCATTGATCAACCTGCGCGGTGCTGCGCAATTTTCGGGCGGGGCATTAGGGGCAATCAATTTGCAGTATGGTGCGGCGGCCGAATTCCAGGACTCGCGCGAAACCCGTGCCTTCGATCCGTTTACGTCGACGCTGGGCAGTGCCTCCGGAGGTCTGGTGTTGATTCCCGGCGACTCGGGCATGCGCTTGAGCACCCGCGGCGATCTGGTGTTGGGCGGCGCGGCCGATCCAGGCCGGGTAGGGTTGCAGAACTCCACGGCGTTTACCGATGCGGATGGCGTTTTTCACGCCGGAGGCGGCCTTACAGGCTTCTCCTTGTGGAGCGATCACACCGCCATTGATCTGTTCTCGGCGGGCGGTAACTTGACGCCAAGCACCCAGTTGAACGAGACCTACTCGCAGGGTCCCGTGCCGGGCCTCAATTCCTCGCCAACGGACGGGCGATTCGTCTATCCATCTGTGTTGCGCGCAGTCGCCGCTCAGGGTTCGATCTATGCCGGTCTGTCGGCGGCATACAAAGACCGCGGCGATGCGGCAGCACCGGCTTATTCGCTGTTGCTGGCGCCTTCAAACGGCGGACAACTGGAAATGCTCGCCGGCGATTCGATCTATGCCGGCGGTTACGCGATCAACCAGTCCGGCGCCAGTCTGTCGAGCATCGCCACACCGTTCGCGCCCGCGTTCACCGGCTATGCGCAATACAGCGCGAGCAGACCGGTGATGAGCAATTACAGCAACGATGGCGTGGCCCCGTCTCTGAACTCGCGTTATCCATTGTTCGCTTTTGGTGCTGACACGTATTCAGGGTCAAACAACGTTCAGGCCCCGGCACGCTTTTATGCGCTGACCGGTGATCTGGTCGGCGTTCGCAGCGGCGAAACCTTGTATTTCACCAACTCAATGCGCACCTGGTATGAAGGCGCGGCGCCGGTATGGATGCTGGCGGGGCGCGATATCGTCGCCTCCGGTGCCAACCTCGGACAACCGACCACGGCACCGTCGGAAATGGGCTGGAATAACGAACAGATCAGTTCTTCAGGCAATCTGCTGATCCACAATGCCCCTCGGGATGTGTCCCGGGTTTCGGCTGGCCGCGACATCCTTTACAGCAGCTTCGACATCGCCGGCCCGGGCCTTCTCGACATCAATGCCGGGCGTAACATTCTGCTGGAGGATCGCGCCAGTATCACCAGTCTCGGGCCACTGGTGGCCGGGGACAATCGACCCGGCGCCAGTGTCGTGTTGCAGGCCGGAGCGGGCGCGCAGGGGCCGGATTATTCGCGGTTCATTGCCCGTTACCTGAGCGCGCAGAACCTCGCCAATCCGGATGCGTCGTTGAGTGCGCAACCGGGCAAAGTGGTCAAAACCTACCTCGACGAATTGCAGAGCTGGCTGACCCTCGGTTATGGCTTCAGCGGCAGCGCAGATCAGGCGCAAGCCTTCTTCGCCGCGTTGCCGAGCACCGAGCAAGCTATCTTCGCCCGCCAGGTGTACTTCGCTGAATTGCGTGCCGGTGGCCTGGAATACAACGACGTCGATGGCCCGCGCACTGGCAGCTATTTGCGCGGTCGCAATGCCATTGCAGCGCTGTTCCCGACCACCGATGTGGCGGGCAATCCGATTCGTTACGATGGCGATATCACGTTGTATGGCGGTGCCGGGGTCAAGACCCTGTTCGGTGGCGACATCCAGATGCTCACGCCGGGCGGCGGTCAGGTGTTCGGCATCGAAGGCGCGGCGCCGCCATCCACAGCGGGGATCATCACCCAGGGTTCGGGCAACATTCAGCTCTATTCGCAGGGCAGCATTTTGCTCGGCCAGAGCCGGATCATGACCACGTTCGGCGGCTCGATCCTCGGCTGGTCGGCAGAGGGCGATATCAACGCCGGTCGCGGCTCGAAAACCACCGTGGTTTACACACCGCCTAAACGGGTTTACGACACCTGGGGCAACGTCACCTTGTCGCCATCGGTGCCGAGCACTGGCGCCGGTATTGCCACGCTCAACCCGATTGCCGAAGTGGCGCCGGGCGACATCGATCTGATCGCACCGCTGGGCACCATCGATGCGGGCGAGGCGGGGATCCGCGTGTCGGGCAACGTCAACATCGCCGCATTGACGGTGGTCAACGCGGCGAACATCTCGGTGCAGGGCAAAGCGACCGGCGTACCGGTGGTTTCGGCGGTCAACACCGGGGCGATCACCTCAGCCAGCTCCGCCGCCTCATCCGCGACGCAAGCGGCTGAAGATGTCGCGCGCCAGCAACAGGCGGCAGCGCGGCAGAATCAGGCGTCGGTGTTTACCGTGCAGGTGTTGAGCTTCGGCAGCGAACAACTCACCCCATCCCGCGATGGCGCCAGCCGTGCAGCGGCGCCGGGCTACAACCCGAACAGTCCGGTGCAAGTGCTGGGCGCCGGGGCGCGGGATGAACAGGCGAAACAGCAGTTGACCGAGGAGGAGCGTGGGCAACTGACGCTGTAAAAGACTCTCGTGTAGTACGTTTGGGCGGCCGTTTGGCCGCCCTTTTTTTTCAGCCAGTTAACGTAAAGCCTGCGGGACGGTGGTGGTTGTCAGAACGCGTAGGGAATACTGATTTTGGCCCAGAGCATCTCGCCCTCGGGGCGGTTCTCGACATCAAATTCCTTGGCCCAGCGGATCTCCGCGCTGGCGTATTTGAGGAAGGTGAAGTGCAGCGCCGGGCCGATCGCAAACACCTCGCCGCGCACCCCGTCGTCCACGTCTTGCCCGGCGAATTGCACGGTGCGGCCAAACTGTTTGTCGTCGGTGGTCTGTTTGAGGTAGTAGCCGTTGAGGCCGAGCATCAGGTCATCGGTGAGCTTGTAGCTGGCCGAGTAGTCGAAGTGGAAAATCTGCCCGGATTTGTAGTCGGTGTCCTTGTTCTTCTCGTTGAAGCTGTAGGTGGTCTTCATCGAGACTTCGGTCTTTTCGGTCGGCAACCAGGTAAACGAGAACAACGGCTTGTAGGTGTAGAAATTGTTGCTGGTGTTGGCCAGCCGATCGACGCTGTATTCGCCGGTGGGTACGGTGATTTCCAGTGCGGCGCCGAGGGTCAGGTCCTTGCCCATGTCCCACAGGATGATCGGCGCGATGGTGGTGTCGCCCATGTCTTCGCGGGTGTCGCTCAAGCCGAACACTGACACTTCCTGCTTCAGCCACGGTTGCGCGATGTACCCGGCCAGGCGTCCGCCAAAGATCCGCACCGGACTCAAGTAATCGATGCGCGGAATCACCGCCGTCGACTCGATTTCGACATTCGGCACCTTGCCGCCCAGCGAGCTGATATTGAGCTTCCTGGCCTTGTAATGGTTGTAGTAGACGTTGAACGCGACCATGTTTTCCGGAAGGCTGTCGACCTCCATCGGCAGCATGAAGAAGCCGTCGGTGCCGGTACCGATGTTATCGACGCCGGCCTCGGTGGCCAGGGCCGGAAGGGTCGCGGTGCAGCCCAGCAAAATCAGGGCCAGACGCAGGGGCAATGCCGCGTGGTTGGGGTGCATATCCGTCCTCATTATTATTGTTTTGGAGCGCAACGCGGGCACGCAGGTCGCCCGGCACGATAGAAATAAGCGCTCTGGGCCCGACGGGGCAGGGTATTGGCGGACAGTTAGGGGGACTTCTGCGGACACTCGACAAACCCTGTGCTAACTTCCTTCGACATAACCGGTAACAAAAATAACAATCAAGCGTGATCCGGAATGTCAGCCCACATGAACGTAAAAGTCCAAGACCCGACCTTTGAACTGGCGCTGGTGTCGCCATTTCTCCTGCAAACCCTCGCCGAAGTCGCGCAGAACAAAGGCGTCGATCCCGAAAGCTTGTGCCGTGGCCTGGGTTTTACCCTTGAAGATCTGCAGGACCCGGCGCAGCGGATTTCCTATCGTCAGGCCGTGGCGATGATCCAACGCGCGCTCAAAGCCCTGCCAAACCAAGGGTTGGGCCTGTGGGTCGGCGCGCAGAACGTACTTGGCACGCTGGGGCTGCTCGGGCACGTGCTTTCACTGAGTAAAACCTTGCGCGATGCGTTTGCCGTGGGGATTCGCCATCAACACACCTCGGGCGGGATCGTGGTTTCCAGCGTCGATGTGGTCGGTGATCAGGTGCACCTCGATGCTGAATGTCGTCTGCCATTCGCCGATGTGCAGGTGTTCGCGGTCGAGGAGTTCTTTGCCAGTTTGCTGGTGTACGGCCGCGCGTTGGCGGGTGCCGACTTCAAGCCGATCGCTGTGGAATTCGTGCATGCGGCGCCGGATTACCTGAGTGAATATCAGCGTCTGCTTGGGCCGCAAGTGCGCTTTGGTTGCTTGCACAATCGCATGCTGATTGATGTGCAATGGCTGGACGTCAACCTGCCCAATCATCATTCACTGGCGTTGCGTCAGGCAGTCGCGTTGTTGGAACTGGAAGCGGCGCAGGTGCACCAGAAAATCGACCTGATTCAAGCCGTGGAGCGTGCGATCGCCCGCGACCTGAGCCGGGGCAGTCATATCGAAAAGATAGCCGGCGACCTGAACATGAGCAGCCGCACTTTACGGCGACGGCTGACCGAGCATGCGCTGACCTTTGAAGCGTTGCTGGAACAAGTCCGGCAGGCGCGGACGATGAGTCTGCTGGCAAATCCCGACATGCCGATCGAGCGGATTACCGAAGAGGTTGGCTACAGCGATGTGCGCAGCTTTCGCCGGGCGTTCAAGCGCTGGACGGGGCTGAGCCCGAGTGCGTGGCGCGTCGAGACCAGCATGACGCTTTAGAAGATCAAAAGATCGTCCGATCGCGGCCCGAGCCTTCGGCAGCTCCTACAGGGGTTCGTGTAGGAGCTGCCGAAGGCTGCGATCTTTTGATCTTGCTTCAACCACACAAACTGTCTGGCTACAGGTAAACTCCGCGCACTTTTTCAAGGAGTTCACATGAGTCACTACCAGCCGGGCATTCTCGCCACCCCCGTTCCATTGCAAGCACGTCATTTGTTTTTCGCCCTGGCCTCGATTGAAGCCTTGCCGCAGGCGATCGACAACCTGCTGAGCCTGGTGGACGGCAAGTCTGCGGTGGTCGGTTTCGGTGAATCCCTGGCCAAGGCCCTCAACGTGGAAATCGCCGGTCTGCGCAGTTTCCCGGCCATGAGTGGCGTGGGCGTGAACAACCCGTCCACCCAGCATGCGCTCTGGGTCTGGTTGCACGGCGTCGACCGTGGCGACCTGCTCAATCGCTGCAACGCCATTGAAGCTGCGTTGGCTCCGGCTTTGCGCCTGGTAGAGATGCAGGAAGCCTTCCGCCACAAGGACGGTCACGACCTGACCGGCTACGAAGACGGTACTGAAAACCCTCATGACGAAGCCGCTATTGCTGCCGCGTTGCAGAGCGAAGGCGCTGAAGGCCTGGTCGGTGGCAGCTTCGCCGCGATCCAGCAGTGGCAGCACGACCTCAAGGGTTTCCACAAACTGTCCGCCGACGACAAAGACAACATCATGGGCCGTCGCCTGAGCGATAACGAAGAGATCGACGACGCGCCGGTCTCCGCTCACGTCAAACGCACCGCGCAGGAAAGCTTCGCGCCTGAAGCGTTCGTCGTGCGTCGCTCGATGCCGTGGATTGAAGGTGACCGCGCGGGGCTGATGTTCCTCGCGTTCGGTTTCTCGCTGGATGCCTTCGAAGCCCAGTTGCGGCGCATGAGCGGTCTGGAAGACGGCATCGCCGATGGCCTGTACCGCATCAGTCGGCCGATCACCGGCGGCTATTACTGGTGCCCGCCGCTCAAGGACGGTCATCTTGATCTGCGTGCCTTGCGCATCGGCTGATTCTGCATAAGGACTAAAGATGAACGTGGTGCGCTGGGGCATGATCGGTTGCGGCAGTGTCGCGGAACGCAAGAGCGGGCCAGCCTTTTACAAGGCGCCAGGGTCCGCACTGGTGGCGGTGATGGGCCGACGCCTTGAAGCCGTGAGTGATTACGCCGCGCGCCACGGTATCGCTCGGGTTTACACCGACGTCGATGCACTCATCAACGATCCCGAAGTGGACGCGGTGTACATCGCCACGCCGCCCGACAGCCACCGCGATTACAGTCTGAAAGTCGCCGCCGCCGGCAAACATTGCTGCGTGGAAAAACCCATGTCACTCAACGCCGGCCAAAGCCGCGAGATGCAGCAGGCGTTTGCCGACGCCGGTTTGCACCTGTTCGTTTCGTATTACCGCCGCTCGTTGCCGCGCTTCGCGCAGGTGCGGCAATGGCTGGAACAGGGACGGATCGGCGAAGTGCGGCATTTGAGCTGGACGCTGACCAAGGCACCGTCGCCGGCGGATGTGGAGGGCCGCGACAACTGGCGCACCGACCCGGCGGTAGCGGGCGGCGGTTACTTCGCGGATTTGGCCAGCCACGGTTTCGACCTGTTCCAGTATTTGCTCGGCGACATCGTCGAGGTCGCCGGTTTCACCGCGCGGCAGGCCGGGTTGTACGCGGCGGAAGATGCGGTCAGCGCCAGTTGGCGCTTTGCCTCTGGGGCGCTGGGCATGGGCTGCTGGAGTTTTGTTGCCGATCGGCGCGAGGATCGGGTCGAGATCATCGGCAGCCTCGGTCGGATCAGCTTTTCAGTGTTTGATGAGCATCCGGTCGAGCTGCATGCCGATGAGCAGATCAGCCTGGACATTGCCCATCACGAACACATTCAGTGGCATCACGTGCTGGGCATGAATGCACATATTCGTGGTGAATCGGAGCATCCGGCGATGGCCGAACAAGCGCTGAAGACCGATTGGGTCATGGACCAGATCCTCAAGCGTCACTGAATCTCAGACGTCACCCAATCCCACTAGGTCGGCTTAGGCCGACTGGCGGTGCTTGTCAGGAAAATCCCACAGGAGTACAAATGTACTCCATGACAAACCTGACTCCCCGCCGTACCGCCATTCTGACTTTTATCCGCGAACGCATCGCCGAACACGGTCAGCCCCCAAGCCTCGCTGAAATCAGCGAGGCTTTTGGTTTTGCCTCGCGCAGCGTGGCGCGTAAGCATGTGCTGGCGCTCACCGAAGCCGGGTTTATCGAGGTCAACCCGCATCAGGCGCGGGGCATTCGCTTGCTCGGGCAACCGGCGCGACCGGAGTTGCTCGATATTCCCGTGCTCGGCCGGGTGGCCGCCGGTGCGCCGATTGGCGCCGATGCCGATCTCCATAGCCGTTTGCTGCTCGACCCGGCGCTGTTCTCCCGTACGCCCGACTACATGCTGCGGGTGCAGGGCGATTCGATGATCGAGGACGGCATTCTTGACGGCGATCTGGTCGGTGTGCGGCGCAATCCCGAGGCGCTCAACGGCCAGATCGTCGTGGCGCGGCTCGACGGTGAAGTCACCATCAAACGCTTTGAGCGCACGGGCGACGAGGTTCGCCTGCTGCCGCGCAACCCGGCCTACCAGCCGATTGTGGTGCGTGACGATCAGGATCTGGCTATTGAGGGAGTGTTCTGCGGTCTGGTGAGGCAAGGCTGATGGGCGCCGTCGTTGCGTTGGATACGCTGTTCAATGGCGGCCAGGTCTGGAAAGGCCGGCCTGCGCCACCGGCCGCGAGCCCGCAACCGACCGGGCATGCCGCACTGGACGCAGCGTTGCCCAGTGGCGGCTGGCCGGAAGCGGCGCTGAGTGAAATCCTCCTGGCCGGCCCCGGGGTCGGCGAACTGCAACTGGTCTGGCCGACGCTGGCGCGGCTGTCGGCGGCGGGCGAGCGCATCGTGCTGGTGGCGCCGCCGTTCGTGCCCTACCCGCAAGCGTGGGAAAACGCCGGGGTCGATCTGCGACAGTTGTCGGTGATTCAGGCCAGTGAGCGCGATGCCTTGTGGGCGGCGGAACAATGCCTGCGCTCCGGCAGTTGCGGCGCGGTGCTGTGCTGGCCGCACAAGGCTGATGACCGCGCGTTAAGGCGTTTGCAGGTGGCGGCGGAAACCGGCCAGACCCTGGCCTTTGCCTGGCGCTCGCTGAGCGAGGCGATCAACCCGTCACCGGCGGCGTTGCGCATTGCCATTGATGCCAAACCTGCCCAGTTGCGCGTGCTCAAATGCCGTGGCGGCCTGGCTCGCGCGACGCCCATTGCCTTTGCCATAGGTCACTGAGGTCGTCATGCGCTGGGTGTGTATTCTGTTCCCGCAATTGGCCCTCGACGCCGTGCTGCGTCAGCGCCCCGAACCCGATGAGCCGCTGGTGCTGCTCAGCGGTCCGGCCCAGCGCCGGGTGCTGCAAGCCGTGAATGGCGCGGCGCGCAAACTTGGCTTGCGCCCCGGCCAGTCCATGACCGCTGCGCAAGCCTTGAGCAAAGGCTTTGCCACCGCCGATTACGACGTCGCCGAGGTCGAGCACTGGCAGCAGTTTCTCGCCGCATGGGCCTATCGTTTCAGCTCACAGGTCAGCGTGCATTATCCGCGTACCGTGGTGTTCGAGATCGAATCGAGCCTGGGCCTGTTCGGTTCCTGGGCGCAGTTCGAAGTGCGGTTGCGCAAAGAGCTGACCGAGCTGGGTTTTCGTCATCGCATCGTCGCCGCGCCCAACCCGGTGGCGGCACGAGTACTGGCCAATGCTTATGACGGTTTGGTGGTGCCGGACGGTGAAGCCTTGCAGCATCACCTGGGGCAATTGCCCATCGACCGCGTCGGCCTGGAGCCACACGTGGCTACGGCATTGTCGCGCATGGGCCTGCGCAGTCTCAGTCAGGTGCAGAGCCTGCCGCGTCAGGCCTTGGCACGGCGCTTCGAGGCGCAGATGCTCAAGCATCTCGACACCTTGTTTGGCGCACGTCCGCTGGCATTGGCGTTTTATCTGCCACCGGATCGTTTCGATGTGCGCATCGAACTCAATTTCGACGTGCAGTCCCATCAGGCGCTGCTGTTTCCACTGCGGCGCCTGACCGGCGATCTATCGGCGTTCCTGTGTGGGCGCGACAGCGGCGTGCAGCGTTTCGATCTGCATCTGGAACATGCCGGGTTGCCGGATACGCTGATCAAGGTCGGCCTGCTCAGCGCCGAGCGCGACCCGGCGATGCTCTTCGAACTGGCCCGTGGCCGACTGGAACAAGTGCAGGTCGAGGCCCCGGTGCGCGGCTTCCGGCTGCGGGCCGAAGATCTGCCGAGTTTCGTGCCGCAGTTTCAGGAATTGTTCGACGACCGTCCGCAGCAGACCTTGCCTTGGGAGCAATTGCGCGAACGCCTGCGCGCAAGGCTGGGCGACGACGCGGTGCAAGGCCTGCGTTTTCAGGCCGACCATCGTCCGGAGTGCGCGTGGCAAAACGCCGTCGACAAACAGCGCTGCGCCGGTTTGCCGAGTGTTCAGCGTCCGGGCTGGTTGCTGGGCGAACCGCAGAGCGTACCGGAGGGTGCGGCACGGATCCTCATGGGGCCTGAGCGCATCGAATCCGGCTGGTGGGACGGTGACGATGTGCGCCGCGATTACTACCTGATCCAGAACCGCGCCGGGCAGCAGGGCTGGGCCTATCGGGCGGTGGGCGAGGGCGGCCCGTTGTGGCTGCAGGGCTGGTTCGCATGAACGATGGCTACGCCGAACTGCACTGCCTGTCGAACTTCAGTTTCCAGCGCGGTGCTTCCAGTGCGCTGGAGCTGTTCCAGCGGGCGAAAAAGCACGGCTATCAGGCGCTGGCGATCACCGATGAATGCACGCTGGCCGGGATCGTGCGTGCCTGGCAAGCGGCGAAATCCGTTGAACTGCCGTTGATTATCGGCAGCGAAATTCGCATCGAAAACGGCCCGAAACTGGTGCTGTTGGTGGAGAACCTTGCCGGTTATCAGGCACTGTGCGGCCTGATAACCCGCGCCCGGCGGCGTACGCAAAAAGGCCAGTATCAGGTGCTGCGCGAGGACTTCAGCGAGCCGTTGCCGGGGTTGCTGACGCTTTGGGTGCCGGACAGCGTCGATGACGTGGAAGAGGGGCGTTGGCTCCGGCAAACCTTCGGCGAACGGCTGTGGCTGGCGGTGCAATTGCATCGCGGGCAGGACGATCAGCGGCGATTGGCGGCGTTGTTGAGCCTGGCCGCTGAGTTGGGGATTGCCGCGGTGGCCAGTGGCGATGTGCACATGCACGCCCGTGGCCGGCGTGCCTTGCAGGACACCATGACGGCAATTCGGCACCACGTGCCCGTGGCCGAAGCCGGATTGCGCCTGCACCCCAATGGCGAACGGCATCTGCGCAGCGTCGAGGTGCAGCGGGAACTGTATCCGCCGGTGTTGCTGGATGAGTCAGTCGCGCTGGCTCGGCGTTGTACCTTCGAGCTGAGTCAGTTGCGTTATCAATATCCGAAAGAGCTGGTACCGGACGGACACACCGGCAGTTCCTGGTTACGGCACCTTACTAAAGCGGGCATCGCCTGGCGCTGGAAACAAGGCGCGCCCTTCAAGGTGCTGCGGCAGATCAACAAGGAATTAAAGCTGATCGCCGAACTCGGTTACGAGAGCTACTTCCTCACGGTGCATGATGTGGTGAACTTCGCTCGCGAACAGCACATCCTCTGTCAGGGCCGCGGTTCGGCGGCCAACTCGGCGGTGTGTTTTGCCTTGGGCATTACCGAGATCGATCCGGATCGCACCACGCTGTTGTTCGAACGCTTCATGTCGAAAGAGCGCAACGAGCCGCCGGACATCGACGTCGATTTCGAACACGAACGTCGCGAAGAAGTCCTGCAGTACGTGTTTCGTCGTTATGGTCGCAACCGTGCGGCGTTGACGGCGGTGGTCAGCACTTATCACGCGGCCGGCGCGGTACGTGATGTGGCCAAGGCCCTGGGCCTGCCGCCCGATCAAATCAACGCGCTGGCCGATTGCTGCGGCCATTGGAGTGATGAAACGCCGCCGCTCGCGCGTTTGCTCGAAGGCGGCTTCGACCCCGACAGTCCGGTGCTGCGCCGGGTGCTGAGCCTGACCGGGCAACTGATCGGTTTTCCCCGGCACCTGTCGCAACATCCCGGCGGTTTCGTGATTTCCGAACAGCCGCTCGACAGTCTGGTGCCGGTGGAGAATGCGGCGATGGCTGACCGCACGATCATCCAGTGGGACAAGGACGATCTCGACGCGGTCGGGCTGCTCAAGGTGGATATTCTTGCGCTGGGCATGCTCAGTGCGATTCGCCGCTGTTTCGACCTGCTGCGCCGTCATCGCCATCAAGACCTGACACTGGCGACGATTCCTGCCGAAGACAAACCGACCTACGAGATGATCAGCCGTGCCGACACCATCGGCGTGTTCCAGATCGAGTCCCGCGCGCAGATGTCGATGCTGCCGCGCCTGAAACCGGCGGAGTTTTACGATCTGGTGATCGAGGTGGCCATCGTCCGGCCGGGGCCGATTCAGGGCGGTATGGTCCATCCGTACCTGCGCCGCAGAAACAAGGAAGAGGCGGAAACCTATCCTTCGCCGGAACTGGAAGTGGTGCTTAAACGCACCCTCGGCGTGCCGCTGTTTCAGGAACAGGTGATGCAGATCGCCATCGTCGCCGCCGACTACAGCCCCGGCGAGGCCGATCAGCTGCGCCGCTCCATGGCTGCCTGGAAACGCCACGGCGGGCTGGAGCCGCATAAGGAACGACTCGCTGCCGGCATGAAGAAAAACGGCTACACACCGGAGTTCGCCGCGCAGATTTTCGAGCAGATCAAAGGCTTCGGCAGTTACGGTTTTCCCGAATCCCACGCCGCCAGCTTTGCCTTGCTGACGTATGCCAGTTGCTGGCTCAAATGCCATGAACCCGCGGCGTTCGCCTGTGCGCTGATCAACAGCTGGCCGATGGGGTTCTACAGTCCTGACCAGATTCTGCAGGACGCGCGCCGGCATCAGTTGCAGATCCGTGCGGTGGATGTGCGCGCCAGTGACTGGGATTGCAGCCTGGAACCGATCAGCGGCGCGCAACCGGCGATCCGCATGGGCCTGCGGATGATCAAGGGTTTTCGTGAGGACGACGCCCGGCGTATCGAGGCGGCGCGGGCACGCGGAGCATTTGCCGATGTCGCCGATCTGGGGGAGCGCGCCGGGCTCGACAGTCGGGCGCAGGCGTTGCTGGCAGATTCCGGGGCGTTACGCGGTCTGGCCGGACATCGGCATCGGGCGCGCTGGGAAGTGGCCGGGGTGCAGAAACAGCTTGGGTTGTTTGCCGGGTTGTCGAGTCAGGAAGAGCCTGACGTGGTGCTGCCCAAACCCAGTGTTGGCGAGGACCTGCACGCGGATTACACAACGGTCGGCACCACGCTGGGGCCGCATCCGCTGGCGCTGCTGCGCAATGAGTTGAAGGCGCGGCGCTGCCGCAGTTCGCAAGAGTTGCTCGATATCGAGCACGGACGCCCGGTCAGCATTGCCGGATTGGTCACGGGCCGGCAACGTCCGGGCACTGCCAGCGGCGTGACGTTTGTCACGCTCGAAGACGAGTTCGGCAACGTCAACGTGGTGGTCTGGCGCGACCTCGCCGAGCGTCAGCGCCAGGTGCTGGTCGGCTCGCAACTGCTCAGGGTCGATGGCCGCTGGGAACGCGAAGGCGAAGTGCGCCACCTGATCGCCGGACGCCTGAGTGATCTGAGCCCGCTGCTCAACGGCATCCGCGTGCAGAGCCGCGATTTTCACTGATCCGCTTTATATCTGCCGACACGAATCATTCGGGTGCGCGAGGACGAACCAGTCACGGTCATTTTGAGCCGATTAATTGGCGTCAAAAAAATCTGTCGCGAATGATGGCACTTTGTCATAATGCCGCCCCTTTTCCGCTCCCCACCGCTTTGCCGTGCCGGGACACACCGTTTTTCAAGAAGGAATACACAGTGAGAATGATCTCCCGGATGTTGGTCTCAGGCGTTGCAATTGCGGTACTCGGCACGCTGGCTACCTCGCTCACCGGTTGCGCTACCGAAAGCTCCCGCGCGTTGCCGGTGGCCAAGGTTGAAAGTGCTTCTCAAGTCTGGACCGGCGTTCGCGTGCCGATGGCGGTGGGCAAGTTCGACAACCGTTCCAGCTATATGCGCGGGATCTTTTCCGACGGCGTTGACCGTCTCGGCGGTCAGGCCAAGACCATCCTGATCACGCACTTGCAGCAGACCAACCGTTTCTCCGTGCTGGATCGCGACAACATGGGCGAAATCCAGCAGGAAGCGGCGATCAAGGGCCAGGCCCAGCGTCTGAAAGGCGCCGATTACGTGGTCACCGGTGACGTCACCGAGTTCGGCCGTAAAGAGACTGGCGATCACCAATTGTTCGGCATTCTCGGCCGTGGCAAGACCCAGGTCGCTTACGCCAAGGTCAACCTGAATATCGTCAACATCAGCACTTCGGAAGTGGTGTATTCGACCCAGGGTGCAGGCGAGTACGCCTTGTCCAACCGCGAAATCATCGGCTTCGGCGGCACCGCTGCCTACGACTCCACCCTCAACGGCAAAGTCCTGGATCTGGCCATGCGCGAGGCGATCAATCGTCTGGTGGATGGCATGAACGCCGGTGCCTGGAAACCGGGCAACTGATCGACGCCCATTGCAAGGAGCAACAACACATGAATTTGACTCTGTCGCGGTCGCTGCTGGCCTTGACCCTGGCCGCCAGCACCTTGCTGGCCGGTTGTGCCGGCCCGAAAACCCTGTACCAGTGGGAAGGCTACGAACCGCAGGTCTACGAATACTTCAAAGGCGAAGAGCCGAAAGAAGCCCAGGCCGAAGCGCTTGAGCGTGACCTGCAAAAAATCCGCTCCACCGGTAAGGCCGTACCACCGGGTTACCACGCGCACCTGGGCCTGCTCTATCTGAGCATGGGCAAGGATGATCAGATGGTGCAGCAGTTCCGCACCGAAAAGACGCTGTTTCCCGAGTCCGGCACGTACATGGATTTTCTGCTTAAAAACGCCAAGACCGGAGACGCCAAATGATTCCGCGTGCAGTGAAACTGCTGGTCGGCGTGCTGGCGCTGAGCGTGCTCGGTGGCTGCGTCAAGCCCAAGACCGTGGACTATTCGGCGTACAAGCAGGCACGGCCCAAGACCATTCTGGTATTGCCGCCGCTGAACACTTCGCCTGACGTCAAAGCATCTTACAGCCTGCTGTCGCAGGTAACGTTTCCACTGGCCGAGGCCGGTTACTACGTGTTGCCGATCACACTGGTTGACGAGACCTTTCGCCAGAATGGTTTGACCACGCCGGATGATATTCACCAGGCTCCGGCGAACAAGCTGCAGGAAATCTTCGGCGCCGATGCGGCGTTGTATATCACCGTGACCGAATACGGCACGCGTTACATGGTGATCAGCAGCGAAACCGCAGTCACTGCAACGGCGAAACTGGTTGACCTGAAAAGCGGCACCACGCTGTGGACCGGCTCGGCCCGTGCATCGAGCGAAGAGGGCGGTAACAACGGTGGCGGCGGCCTGATCGGCATGCTGATCACGGCGGCGGTGAAGCAGATCATCAACAGTTCCACCGATGCCGGTTTCCCGATTGCCGGCGTGGCGAGTAACCGCCTGCTGTCGGCCGGGCATCCGGCAGGTCTGTTGTACGGCCCGCGTTCGCCGAAGTACGGCACGGACTAAAAACACCGATCAAAAGATCGCAGCCTTCGGCAGCTCCTACATTTGGAATGCATTTCCCTGTAGGAGCTGCCGAAGGCTGCGATCTTTTGCTTTCAGGGGGATCTCTCCACTCCCAGTGCCTCCGTCCGCGCTTGCAACGAGCGCATCAGCGGCAACGCTACCTCGCCCCATCGACTTACAATCAAGACCCTGCATCTTCCGGCCGAAGGCGATATTCTGCGCGACAGTTCATGCGCCACTGCTGCGTTGCCAGCACTGAAGGAGCTTTCGAATGACCGAGAAAAAACCGGAAACCACGGTCGACCGTGTCTACCAAGGGGTTTACGAGGCGATCAGCAAGCGATCGCTGCGTCCGGGGATGAAACTGGGCGAAGCCTCGCTGGCGGAGTTATTTAATGTCAGCCGCACGTCGGTTCGCGCCGCGCTCAAGCAATTGGAGGCCGACGGACTGGTGACGACCGAGCCCAATAAAGGTGCGTCGGTGTCGTTGCCGAGCAATGAAGAGATCCGTTCGCTGTTCGAAACCCGGCGCTTGATCGAGATCGGCATCGTCACTGAACTGTGCCGCCGCAAGGACACCGCAGCGATGCAAGAGCTGCGTGAACACCTGCTGCTGGAGGAAGAGGCCCACGCGGCCGGGGACCATCCGCGGCTGATTCACTTGCTCGGCGAGTTCCACATCAAACTCGCGCGCAGCCTGAACAACCCGGTGCTGCTCGACTGGTTCCAGAAGCTGATTTCCCGCGCCTCGCTGTACATTGCCGCGCTGGACGACGACAGCCATGAGGCCTGCCGCGACAACGAACACCTGCGCCTGATCGAATACATCGAGGCCGGCGATCAGAGCGCTGCCATCGAGTTGACCTGCACGCACCTCAACGGTATCGAGAAGGCGATTCTCGACGTCGCCGCGAAGATGAAAACTGGCTACCATCCGCTCAAACACCTGATCGGCGTTTAATCCTGAGCCGGCCTTGAAATCGGCTATACCTCTAATGAAACCAATGAGTCAGACGATGCTCGAAACAGACGTGCGATCGCAGAGATCTGGTTTCGCGATCATTCGGGCAAACACACAGGACACCGAGTCACTCGATGCAGTTTTTATCCGATAGCCACGGTTGTGAAGGCTGGAAAGGCGAAATGGCCGCACGCATCTGCGCGTTCGACTGGAGCCATACCGAGTTGGGCCCGCTCGATCGTTGGCCCGCCAGTCTGTGCTGCGCCGTGCAGATGATGCTCGCCTCGCCGTTGCCGATGGTCATGCTCTGGGGCCGCGCCGGTTACATGATCTATAACGACGCCTACTCGGAGTTTGCCGGTGGCCGCCATCCTTACTTGCTTGGCGTGCCGGTGGAGTTGGGTTGGCCGGAAGTTGCCGAGTTCAATCGGCATGTGGTCGACACTTGCCTGGCGGGTGGCACTTTGTCGTTTCGCAACAAAGAGCTGGTGTTGTTGCGCGACGGGGTTCCGGAAGACGTCTGGATGGATCTTTATTACAGCCCCGTGGCTAATGACGAAGGTCGCCCGTCCGGGGTGATGGCAATGGTGGTGGAAACCACCGAACTCGTGCGCTCCGAGCAATTGCGTCAAGCCGCGGAAGAAGCCTTCCGCGCCGACAACGAACGTGTGCGCCTGGCGCTCAACGCCGGGGCTTTGCTCGGCTCGTTTGTCTGGGATGTGAAGCACAATGTGTTGTCGGCGGATGAGCGTTTTGCCCGCACGTTTTCTTACCCGCCGGAACATGATCTGAGCAACCTGGCACAACACTTTGTGCAATCGCGAATTCACCCCGATGACCGTGCCTGGGTTCAGGAAAATATCGACCATTGTGTAAAGACCGGCGCGCCGTACAACGTCGAATACCGCGTACTGCGCAGCGATGGCAGTTACCTTTGGGTGCTGGCCAGCGGCGGTTGCGAATTCGACGAACGCGGTGAAGCACTGCGTTTCCCCGGGGTGTTGATCGACATTCATGAGCGCAAGAGCGCCGAAGAGTCCCTGCTCAAGTTCACCCGTAACCTCGAACAGCGCGTGGCCGATGAAGTCGAAGCGCGGCTCACTGCCGAAGAACAACTGCGCCAATCGCAAAAGCTCGAGTCCATTGGCGGACTTACCGGTGGCGTGGCCCATGACTTCAATAACCTGTTGCAGGTAATTGCCGGCAACCTGCACCTGCTGGCGCGGCATGAGCCGGATAACGCCAACGTGCAGCGGCGCGTCAGCGCGTCGCTGGCGGCGGTCGAGCGCGGGGCCAAGCTGTCTTCGCAACTGCTCGCGTTTGCCCGGCGTCAACCGCTGTCGCCGGCCGTGTGCAATCCGCAGCAAATATTTGAAGGCGTCGACGAGTTGCTGCAACGGGCGCTCGGCGAAACCATTCACATCGATGTGCAATTGCCACAAGCACCGTGGCACATCAACGTCGACCGCAATCAACTGGAAAACGCCATTCTCAACCTGGCAATCAACGCTCGCGATGCCATGAAAGGCGAGGGCACGATTGTGCTGAGCGCCTTCAATACGTTTCTGGACAGCACGTTTTGCGCCGGCAAAGGCATCGTCCCCGGCGAATTCGTGCGGGTGACGGTCTGCGATTCCGGCGTCGGCATTCCCGCGCAGATACTGGAGCAGGTGTTCGAACCGTTCTTCACCACCAAGGCCGATGGCCAGGGCACCGGGCTCGGCTTGAGCATGGTGTTCGGTTTCGTCAAACAGAGCGGCGGGCATGTCGAGATCGACAGCAAGCTGGGCGAAGGTACGCGGGTCGAGCTGTACTTTCCGCGCAGTTTGCGGCCGATTCGCGAAGAGTGCTCCACCGCTGATGAAGTGTTGGGCGGGGGCAACGAGACCATTCTGGTGGTCGAGGACAACGACGCGGTGCGGGCCTCGGCAGTGGAATTGCTGCGCGATGAGGGCTATCAGGTACTGATTGCCGGCAACGGCGATGCCGCGATGCAGATGCTGCTGGAAGGCGTTGAAGTGGATCTGATTTTCACCGACGTGGTCATGCCTGGGCTGATCAAGAGTTCCGACCTGTTCGCCTGGGCCAAGGTGCAGAAGCCTCCGGTGGCGGTGCTGTTCACCTCCGGGCATACCCGCGACATCATCTCGCGCAATCACCAGTTGAGCCCCGACACACATTTGCTCGGCAAGCCGTATGGCCCGGAATCGTTGTTGCAGATGATTCGTTCGGTGCTAAGCGGCTGAGCTTGAAAACTTCCCACCAAGGCAGGCTGATGACTTCAAAACGCACCTCCAAAGCACCCGCCGGCATGGTTCGCGTGCGCGGCGCCCGTGAGCACAACCTGAAGAACGTTGACATCGACATCCCCCGCGATGCGTTGGTGGTGTTCACCGGCGTGTCCGGGTCGGGCAAGTCGTCCCTGGCGTTTTCCACTTTGTATGCCGAAGCCCAGCGCCGCTACTTCGAATCGGTCGCGCCATACGCGCGGCGGCTGATCGATCAGGTCGGAGTGCCGGATGTCGACTCCATCGAAGGCCTGCCTCCCGCCGTGGCCCTGCAACAGCAGCGGGGCACGCCGAGCACGCGCTCCTCGGTGGGCAGTGTCACTACGTTGTCGAGCCTGATCCGCATGCTCTATTCCCGCGCCGGCAGTTACCCGCCGGGCCAGGCGATGCTGTACGCCGAGGATTTTTCGCCGAACACGCCGCAGGGCGCCTGCCCTGATTGTCATGGTCTGGGGCGGGTCTATGAAGTCACCGAAGCGTTGATGGTGCCGGACCCGAACCTGACCATTCGCGAGCGTGCCGTGGCGTCCTGGCCGCTGGCATGGCAAGGGCAGAACCTGCGCGACATCCTCGTGACGATGGGCATCGACGTCGACATCCCATGGCGAAAGTTACCGAAAAAGCAGCGCGACTGGATTCTCTTCACCGAAGAAACCCCGACCGTGCCGGTGTACGCCGGGCTGACCCCGGAAGAGACCCGTGTCGCCCTCAAGCGCAAGATGGAGCCGAGTTATCAAGGCACCTTCACCGGCGCCCGCCGCTACATCCTGCACACCTTCACCCACTCGCAAAGTGCGCTGATGAAAAAGCGCGTGGCGCGGTTCATGCTCGGCAGCCCTTGCCCGTTGTGCGATGGCAAACGGCTGAAGCGCGAGGCGTTGGCGGTGACATTTGCCGGGTACGACATCGGTGAGTTGTCACAGATGCCGCTGCTGCAAGTCGCTGAAGTTCTAAAACCGGTGGCGGCTGCCAGTTATCTGGAGCACGCCGAGGAAACCGGCGAAACCCTCAGTCACGCGCAAACCCGCGAAGCCCGACAACAGCGCGTCGCAAAGGGTGCCAGTGGTCACGCCAGCGCGCCAGATGTGCGCCATACACCGAACCTGTCACTGGAAAAACGCCTGGCGGCGCAGCGCATTGCCGAGGATCTGCTGGAACGGGTCACCACGTTGACAGAACTGGGTCTGGGCTATCTGGCTCTGGAACGCAGCACGCCGACCTTGTCGTCCGGTGAGTTGCAGCGCCTGCGATTGGCGACGCAATTGGGCTCGCAGTTGTTTGGCGTGATTTACGTGCTCGACGAACCCTCCGCCGGTTTGCACCCAGCCGACGGAGAGGCGTTGTTCGAAGCCTTGCAGCGCTTGAAGGCCGATGGCAACACGCTGTTTGTGGTTGAGCATGATCTGGAAACCATGCGCCGCGCTGACTGGTTGATCGACGTCGGGCCGGCGGCGGGTGAGAAGGGCGGTCAGGTGTTGTACAGCGGCCCACCTGCGGGGCTGGCCGACATCGAACAATCGCAGACCCGCGCTTATCTGTTCGCCGAAACGCCACGCCAGACGCGTGCCGCGCGCAAGCCGACGGCGTGGCTGAAGCTGGAAGGCATCACCCGCAATAACCTCAACAACCTCAGTGCCGAGTTTCCCTTGGGCTGTTTCACTTCGGTGACCGGTGTGTCCGGTTCCGGCAAGTCGAGTCTGGTCAGTCAAGCATTGCTGGAACTTGTCGGTGCACAACTGGGACGGCCAAGCGCTGAGGCTGAGGCTGAAGAGCTGAGCCTTGAAGACGACGCGCCGCAAGTCAGCAGCGGCCAGATCACGGCCGGGCTGGAGTCGATCAAGCGCCTGGTGCAGGTCGATCAGAAACCCATCGGTCGTACGCCGCGCTCCAATCTGGCGACCTATACCGGGCTGTTCGACAACGTGCGCAAGCTGTTCGCCGCCACTCCCCAGGCGCGGGCGGCGGGCTATGACGCCGGGCAGTTTTCCTTCAACGTTGCCAAGGGTCGTTGCGCGACGTGCGAGGGTGAGGGGTTTGTCAGTGTCGAGTTGCTGTTTATGCCCAGCGTGTATGCGCCGTGCCCGACGTGTCATGGCGCGCGTTACAACCCGCAGACGCTGGCGGTTTTGTGGGAGGGTTTGAGCATCGCGCAGGTGCTGCAATTGACGGTCGATGAGGCGGTGGAAGTTTTTGTCGGGCAGCCGGGGATTCGCCGTTCGCTGGAGGTGTTGCGCGATATCGGCCTTGGTTATTTGCGACTTGGTCAACCGGCCACGGAGCTGTCGGGCGGTGAGGCGCAGCGGATCAAACTGGCCACCGAGTTGCAGCGCAATCAGCGCGGCGCGACGTTGTATGTGCTAGATGAACCGACCACCGGCCTGCATCCGCGGGATGTCGACCGACTGTTGGAACAACTGGATTCGCTAGTGACAGCCGGGCACACGGTCATCGTGGTCGAGCATGAAATGCGCGTGGTTGCGCAGAGCGACTGGGTGATCGACATCGGCCCGGGGGCGGGAGATGAGGGCGGCAAAATTGTCGTGGCAGGCACGCCGCAGAAAGTGGCAACCAGCAAAAAAAGCCGGACTGCGCCATTCCTGGCCCGCGCCCTGAGCCGATAATGGCTTCGATCCCGATGGCCTAATCGCTGGCTTGCCAGCGATAGCGGTGGAGCAGGCAGCATTGATGTTGAGCGAGCAGGCCTGATCGCTGGCAAGCCAGCTCCCACAGGTTTTTGGGATGTGCTCGGGTTTTGAGTTCCCTTCAATTCGTGTGGGAGCTGGCTTGCCAGCGATAGCGGTGGTTCAGGCGCCGTCGAGTGTGCGGCGAACCTTGTCCAGCAATTCGCTGATCTGAAACGGTTTGACCAGCATGTCCATCCCTTCGCCGAGAAATACCTGACGGTTGAGCGCGGTTTCGGCGTAGCCGGTCATGAACAGAATCGGTAACTCTTCGCGCCAGCCTCGCGCAACATCTGCCAGTTTGCGCCCGCTCATGCGCGGCAAGCCGACGTCGCTCAGCAACAGGTTGATCGATGGATCGTTCTGCAAGCGGTCCAGCGCCGTCTCGATGTCGCCGGCCTGAGTGCAGCGGTAACCGGCATCTTCCAGCACTTCGGTGACGAACATCCGCACCGCAGCCATGTCTTCGACGATCAGCACATGCTCGCCAGTACCCCGCGCATTGACTACCTCTGGTGAAGCTTCAACGCCGACCGGATGGCTGGTGGCCGGTAACATGATGGTCACTTCCGTGCCCCGTCGGGCGACACTGCGAATGTGCGCATCACCACCCGATTGCCGGGCAAAACCATAAATCGTCGACAAGCCCAGCCCGGTGCCCTGGCCCAAGGGTTTGGTGGTGAAGAATGGGTCGAAAACCTTGTCGATCACGTTGTGCTCGATACCGGTGCCGTCATCGCGCACCGACAACGCCACATAGGCGCCATCGGCCAGATTCGGATCACCGTGGGAATACGCCGCGTAGGTGTTGACCCAGATATTGCCACCATGGGGCAGCGCATCGCGGGCGTTGATCACCAGGTTGAGCATCGCGCTTTCCAGTTGGCTCGGATCGACCAACGCAATGGCCGGTTTGTTGGTCAACTCAAGCTTGAGCGCAATCCGCTCACCGATGGTGCGCACCAGCAGTTCTTCCAGCGACCGCATGTGCTCGTTGATGTCTACGGGCCGGGTGTCCAGCGGTTGCTGACGGGCGAACGCCAGCAAACGATGGGTGAGCGAGGCTGCGCTCATCGCGGAATTCAGCGCCGCTTCGGCATACAACTTGACCTTTTCCGGACGATTGTCGTCGATGCGCTTCTGGATCAGCTCAAGACTGGTGATGATGCCGGTCAGCAGGTTGTTGAAGTCGTGGGCAATGCCGCCGGTGAGCTTGCCCAGGGCATCCATTTTCTGCACTTGCAGTAACTGCGATTCGGCGCGTTCCAGTTGTGAGGTCGTGTCATCCAGTCGTGCCAGATGCGTGCGTTCGCGATGGCGGTGTTCGGTGACGTCTTCGACAAACACCAGGCTCAGCTCGGGCGTGCGGTACGGCGAAATCTGCCATTCGGTCTCGCGAATCTCGCCCTGCACGCGCATGTTCAGCGTGCCTTTCCAGCGCTCGCCATCGACCAGGCGCAGGCGCAGTTCATTGAGAATCGCGTTTTGATCGTCGGCGAAGCATTCGCTCAGGGCCTGCGGGTCGCGGTTATCCAGAATCAACTGATTGAACGCGTGGTTGCACTCATGCACCTTGAGGTTCGCATCCAGCACCGCGATGGGCGCGGACACATTGACGAAAATCTCGCGGAATCGCGCCTCGCTTTCGCGCAGTGCATTTTCCGTGTCGCGCACCCGCAGCAGGGTGCGCAGGGTGGCGAGCAGCACGTCCGGGTCGACCGGGTGAATCAGGTAGGCATCGGCTCCGGCATTGAGGCCGGTGATGATGTCGCCGGTCTGGATCGATGCCGCCGAGACGTGGATCACCGGCAGCAGTGCGGTACGGGCATCGGCACGCAGGATGCGCACAATATCGAAGCCGCTCATGTCCGGCAGGTTGACGTCGAGTATCAGGGCGTCGAACGCTTCGCTTTCGATCAACGCCAGACCATCAGTGCCAGTGCCGGCCTCGAGGACTTCATAGTCGTGGCGTTCAAGACGTTTGCGCAGGGCATAGCGGGTGGCGACGTTGTCATCGACGATCAACAGGCGGATGTCACGTTTCATCGACGTTCTCCAAAGCGATCGCCAACGGAATAATCACGTAGAAGGTCGAGCCGACGCCCGGTGCGCTGTCCATTCCGACCTCTCCACCCAACAGGGTCGCGAAGCGTTTACACAAGGAAAGTCCCAGGCCGGTGCCGCGCAAGCGTTTCTGCAGCGGCGAGTCGACCTGGGAAAAGTCCTCGAACAATGCACCATGCAGCTCCGCCGCGATACCAATACCGGTGTCGCTGACGGCAAAACGCACTTTGTCCGTGCCTTCAAGTCGTGCCGAAACCCGCACTTCGCCACGCGTGGTGAACTTCAGCGAGTTGGAAATGAAGTTGCGCAGGATTTGCGCAAGTTTCTTGTCGTCGGTGTACAGGCGCGGCAGGCCTTTGGGTTCCTCGAAGATCAGGTCCACTGCCGACGCATCGACAATAGGCCGAAACATCCCGCGCAGGGCGGAAAACAGATCGAACATGTCGAACCACGCCGGGGAAATGGTGATGCGTCCGGCCTCGATTTTCGCCAGATCGAGCAAGTCGTCGACCATGTCGCTGAGTTCGCGGGCGGCAGTGCTGACGAAGGCGACCTGTTTGTGTTGCTCGGGGCTCAGCGGCCCGTCCAGCTCGTCGGCGAGCAGGCTGTTGATGCTCAGGATCGAACCCAGCGGGGTGCGGAACTCATGGCTCATGTACGACAGGAAACGGCTTTTGAGGTCCGAAGCCTGGCGCAATTCCTCTGCCTGAATGTCTAGCTCGGCGTACAGCGCCAGCACGCCCTGATTGGTTTCATCGAGCTCTGCGCGCAAGGCTTCAGTTTCACTCTGCAACTGGGCGATCAGCGCAGCCTGTTCGGCATTGCTCGCAAGGGGCGACTCAGCCATGGGCGGCCTCCAGAGCAACGACCAGTACCGTTACATCATCCCGACCGCGGCAGAAGTCGCGATGCAAAATGGCGGCTATCACGGCAGGATGGCGGTGCACCAGGCCGGGATAGTCTTGAAGATTCCAACGGGACTGCAAACCGTCGCTGTACATGATCAAAAGATGTCCGTTCACATGAGCATAGTCAAAGGGCTGGGCTTTCCGGTACTGGACGCCAACGATGCCAGGGTGCGAAGCCAGTCCGCGGGATTTGTCGGCAGCAATCAGACTGGCGCCGATATTGCCCACCCCGGTGAAACGGAGGCTGGCGCTATCGGCATGAAACTGCGCAAACGCCACCGCGCCGCCACGGGTGCCGATCATGTCCCGGTGCAGGTCTTCCATCAGCATCGTCGGTGTGCTGAAAGGCGCACGGGCGAACGCTCCCTCGCCGGCGCGGCCGGCAATTTCGGCGTCTTCACCATGGCCGAGGCCGTCAACGATCAGCGCGCTGATATCTGCGCCGTGATACGCCAGATGCCAGACATCGCCGCAGGCCGGGTCGTCATGCAGCGAGTGCTGACTAACGCCGTAAAGCAGGTCAGGCTGACGGGTGTTGCGCGGGTACAAACGCGCGAGCAACACGGCTCCGCGGTGGTCGGCATACACGTCAAACACATCGGCCAGGCGTGACACCGCGCCAAGGCCGATGCCTTGGGTGCCGCCGGTAGAAAAGCCGTCAGTGAGGCATGCCTCCAGATCAAAGCCCTTGGCACGATCCACCGCCAGCAGTTCGATCCCCGCATCGCCCTGACGTGGCAGCACTCGCAAGTGCAGCTCGCCACGGCCGGCATGTTTGAGCAGGTTGCTCGCCAGCTCGGTGGCCACCAGTGCCACGCGTCCGGCATCGCTTTCACTGAAACCGTGCTGTTCGGCAAGCCGTTGAGCCGTGCGCCTTGCATAGCCGATCTGGCTGCTGTCTTCGATCAGTAAGACTTGGGTCAGTGACCCGTTAATGTTCATGTCCATCGCGTAATCGTTATGCGGGTGCCCTTGCCGGGCTCCGTGTCCAGTTCGAACTCCTGGACCAGCCGTTTAGCACCGGTCAGACCCAGGCCCATGCCGCTGCCGGAAGTCCAGCCGTCGGTCATTGCCAGTTTGATGTCGGCAATACCCGGCCCCTCGTCGCGAAAGGTCAGGCGCAGACCGACCTTGTGATCCTCATCGAGGATCTGCCAGTCCATGTCGCCGCCTCCCCCGTAAACCATGGTGTTGCGCGCCAGTTCGCTGACAGCCGTGACCATTTTGGTCAGGTCGATCAGGCGCATGCCGCACTCGGTGGCCAGTTTGCGTGCGGTCTGGCGGGCCAGCACCACATCCTGCTCAATGTGAATGGGTTGAGTACCGCTACTGCGCACGGTCATTGCTGACTTACTCGTTCCCGCAGCACTTTCATCCCACGCTCGACATTGAGCGCCGTGCTGACACCGGGCAGAGTCAGGCCGAGTTCGACCAAGGTAATCGCCACCGCCGGCTGCATACCAACCAGCATGGTTTCAGCGTCCATGATTTTCGACAGGCCGGAAATCGTGCTGATCATCCGGCCGATGAACGAGTCGACCATGTCCAGCGCCGAGATGTCGATCAACACGCCACGCGCCGAGGTTCTGCTGATGCGTTCGGACAGATCGTCCTGCAGGGTCAAGGCGAGCTGGTCATGCATGTCGACCTGAATGGTCACCAGCAGGAACTCGCCCATCTGAAGAATCGGAATTCTTTCCATGACGTCAGACCGCTTTGCTGAGGGTGATGCCCAGGCGTGTCAGGGCCAGTTTCAAAGCATCGGCCAGATTGGCCTTGGTGACCACGCCTTGCAGGTCGAGCCCCAGGTGCACGATGGTCTGCGCGATCTGCGGACGCACGCCACTGATGATGCAATCTGCGCCCATCAGGCGGATCGCGGTAACGGTTTTCAGCAGGTGCTGGGCGACCAGGGTATCGACGGTAGGCACGCCGGTAATGTCGATGATGGCGATTTCCGAACCGGTATCGACGATGCGTTGCAGCAACGATTCCATCACGACCTGTGTGCGCTGCGAATCGAGGGTGCCGATCATTGGCAACGCCAGCACGCCGTCCCAAAGCTTGACCACGGGTGTGGAGAGTTCCAGCAGTTCTTCCTGCTGACGCTTGATCACCGCTTCGCGGGATTTCTGGAAGGTCCGAATGGTGTGCAGGCCGAAGGCGTCGAGCAATTCGGAAACTTCCCAGAGCTGCTCGGCGAGCAGCGCCGGTTGTTCTTTGTAGTGCGCTTGCAGCAGCCTGAATAGCGGGCCTTTCAGGGCGAAGATGAAACTCGCGGTTTGTTGTGAGTCCTGGCCGAGCAGGGCGCGGCTATGGGAAAGCTTTTCAAGGAACAGGCGGGTCGTTTCCCAACCTTGCGCATTGACGTTGGTGCCGTTGTCACTCTCAAGGCCCGTGACCACCAGTTGCAGGAATTCGCTGGTTTGCTGCTGCAGGTCGTGTTCTTTCAGATTGCGCGTGGCGCCGCTCGCTTCCAGGCCGTTGATCCATTCGCCCAGCAGTTGTGCCTGCTTGTTTTTCATCGCATCGAGTGTGCTGTTCTGCAGTGCTGCCATGTGCCTGTTGCTCCGTAACGAATGAGGGGCCGATTTCATCAAATTGATCGGCGCGAAATCAGTGACCGTAGCCGTTTCAAATAGTTGTGCAGTCTTCGAGGATATTTTTGATTTGCCTCAAGAAAGGCCCGAGTAACTCTAGTCGGCATGGCTGCAAGGCGCGAAGTTTTGAACGTTGGCGTGCAGGCGGCTTCGAATCTGCAAGGCCCGACTGGTTTCAGTCGCGCTGGCGATGACTAAAGAGGTGCTTATGAACGAGCAATCGACACAGCAGAACAATCAATCCGGGGAACCGATCGATCGCAATGACCCGGCGATTGACCCGCAAGTGCCGGGGCAATCGGCGCCGACGCAGCCTGCGCAGCAACAGGGCGATACAGACCAGGCGCAAAGTGCTGATCCGGCAGTGGATCAGAAGAACCAGAACACCGATAACGACAACGAGTTCAGCCCCGGTTTCGAACCTGAACCGGATCGGGCGAAGCCGGGTGAAGAGACCGACGCGGATATTGATACTGACGGGGGTTAATCAAGGCTGAAACGAGGAGGCCGCATCCATTGGATGCGGCCTCTTTTTTTGCCTGCCCGATACTTACTTGCTCGGATATTTGGCTTGCAGCTCTTTCGCCGCCGACAGATGTTTTTCCAGCCCTGGCAGCATTTTCTGGGCGAAGGCTTTCAGCTCGGTCGCGCCTTTGACCTTGTCATCCGTGACGGTATTGGCTTGCTTCTTGAACAACTCGATGGTGTCTTCGTGGGCCTTGACCTGATTGTTGGCGTAGGCCGCATCGAAGGAATCATCGCGCATTTCGAGGATTTTCTCTTTGGCCTGTTTGACCAGCGTGGTGGTGTCCGGCACCTCGATATCGTGAGCCTTGGCAATCGTCGCCAGTTCGTCATTGGCCTTGCCGTGATCGGTGATCATCATTTCGGCAAACTGCTTGATGTCGGCCGACTGGCTTTTTTCCAGCGCCAGGCGACTGGTTTCAATCTCGGCGATGCCACCGGCAGCGGCATTGTCGACGAAGTCATTGTCGGTAGCGGCAAATGCGCTGCCCATGCTCGCACTCAGGGCAACGGCGAGAGCCAGGTGACGCAGGTTGAATCCGTCCATTTGGTGTATCTCCACGCAGGTTTTTGTGAGCGTTAAAGAGTGGAGAGGCGAGGGCGATCAAAGGTTTTATCGCATTTGCGACAGGGCGACGAACGGCCACCGCTGGTCTGACAGGGAGTCGACAGAACGCCCTGACCGAGGCCATTCTGATGGCTGGCCAGCGCAATCGGTCGCGTTGGTCACCGATCAACTCACGGAGGTGTTCCATGCCGGTTCCCCATGACCTGTTTCAGGACTTGAGCTGCACGAAGGAAGAGATCCAGCAAAAACGCACCCAGGATCCGCGACTGGATTCATTGATCAACAAGTATTCTCAGGCTGATGCCGACGTGGTCAAGGCAGAGACAGCCACCTCGGACGCCCCCAGCGACGACGCATTGAAAAAACTCAAAGAGAAGCGTCTGAAGGTCAAGGACGAGATCGTCAGCCACTTGCAGGCGCCGTCCTGATCTTCTGGTTGTCCGCCGACCTACGGTTGCAAATGGACGGGAACGACAACCCCTGCCGGCACCTCGAATGTACAGAGTCCGAATTCATCGACTTCTTGCGAGGTGCCTCATGAGCGATCCCAAATTCCCGAGTGAAGAGCAGGGCGCATTCGACCCGGTGCCGACGCATCCCGAGCCGAACAGCCCGGCGCATACCACGGCCAATCCAGATGAGCCTGTCGAGGATCTTCCTGAAGACGAAAACCCCGACAAGTCTTCCAACTGACAGACCGCTATCGCTGGCAAGCCAGCTCCCACAGGTATTGGGTCGTGCACATACTCTGTGAACCCCTGTGGGAGCTGGCCTGCCAGCGATGGCGTCAGTCAACTCACCACAAAACCGACAGACTCACTTCAGCGCATCAGCCAACGGCATCCGCGCCATATGCATCGCCTTCAACGACCCGAAATACAACCAGTCCCCATACTCCCTCACCGTGGTGATCGGCGAATAATTGCCGTCGCTCGCGTCCTGCAGATTGGTAATCACCTTGCCCTGCAAATCCAGCCCCAATACAAAACCGCGCTTCTCCACGGGTTTGGGCAACACGCTCAACGCCCGCACAATCATCTTGCGCACGAATGGATGCCCGGCCGTGCCATCGAGCAAGGCATTACGCGGTGCGTACAACGCAACCCAGAAACGGTCGTGGCCATTGAATGACAGGTTGTCCGGCAGCCCCGGCAAGTTGTCGATAAACAGGTCATGAGTGCCCGCCTGGGGGCCTTTCAGCCAGAAGCGACTGATGCGGTAGGCGCCGGTTTCATTGACCAGCACATAGGCATCATCCGGGCCGAGGGTCACGCCGTTGGCGAACTGCAGTTTGTCGAGCAGGATGCTGGTCTTGCCGGTCTGGAAGTCATAGCGCAGCAAACGCCCGTCACCGCCGTGCTCAATGATCGCCTCGCCGTCATGACCGTAGCCCCATCGGCTGGAGGCATCGCTGAAGTAGGCGTAGTGCCCGGACTTGTCGATCGCCACATCATCGGTGAAACCGAAGGGCACGCCATTGGCCTCTTTGGTCAAGGCCGTCACCTGGCCCTGTGCATCGAGAGACAGCAAACCCTTGACCCCGTCGGCGATCACCAGCAGCCCGTTGGGATGCCGCGCAAGCCCCAGCGGCCGGCCACCGGTGTCGGCCAGCACTTTGCGTTCCTTGCCATCAAGACTGCTGCGGATCAGCCGACCGTCATGCAGACCGGTGATCAGGAATTCTCCTTCCAGCAGCAGCGCTTCCGGCCCTTCGATGTCACTGGGGCCGACCTGCACCGCACCTTTGAGGCGCTGGTTATCGGCGTAGATCCCTTCGCGCAACGAGGGCGCCGCCTGCGGTGTCCAGGCAACCGGCTCGACCTTGGTGGGCATCAGCAGCAGAAACGCGATGACGACGACAATCAGCAACAATAGAAACTGCCCCCACCTCATGCGCTGGCCCTCGCTGAAGCCAGATACTGCGTAGCCATGTCACGCAGCGCGAGCATGGATGCGGCGGACTCACGGTCGATCCGGCGCTTGAGCAGCAATCGATTGGCGATACGCATGCCCAAGCCGTCGAAACGATAATCCAGCGTGCGCACAAACCGCGTGCTGTCACCTTCGGCGTAGCACTCGTAAGTCAACGCCAGCGACAACCCGTGATCACCCTGGGCCCGCGCGCACCAGCGTCGCCCGGGCAGGTATTCGGTGACTGCCCAGCTCAAGTGACCTGCGCGGCCGCCGGCATGAATGTCTTCTTCAAAGCATGCGCCTGCATGCAGCGGGCCGGATGGGCCGTCGATCTTCAGCGATGACGGATGCCACTCAGGCCAGCGGCCGACACTGGCCGCGTAGGCGAGTACGGCAATCGGGTCGCCAGCGATATCGATCTGGTGCTGCATGCGGGTCATGGGCATTCTTGAATAGCTCAAAGGGGCGGTTTGCGGCTCCCAGTAAAGGGTGCCGAACAGGTAGTCCATCAGCGGTAGAACAATGTTGAAATTACGCTCTTGCATGCGCTCGCGACGGTGATGCAGCTCATGCAAATGGCGCATCTGACGGATCCACGGCAGGCGCGTCAGCGGGTTGTGCGGCGGCAAGTGTTCGGCGGCGTGAAACACCTCGTAAGTCAGGTAACCCAGCACCATGCTGCCAGCAAACAGCCCGGCGACGTTGGCGTTGAACTGCGCGAACAGCCACCACAGCGGCAGGGTAATCACCAGCGTATGGATCACGATCAGCCACGCCGGAAACAGAATCACCCGCCAGTCGCGAGCACTGTCGTAGGTCATGTGGCCGGGCGTGAAGAAGCTGTGATGGTCCCCCGCATGCCGGGCGTAGAACATTTTGGCGAAGGTTTTTTTGTGGTGGCCGAGATGGCGATGGACCATGTACACGCCAAAGTTGAAAAACAGCAGGGTCAGCGGCACGCTCAGCCATTCCAGCCAGCTCGCCTGGTGCACGCTGCTCCAGAACGCGCCGATGGCCAGCACCCCGAACAGCAGCACGAAGGCGCCGTGCAGCCACGGGTTGTAGCGCGGATGAATGGCCGCACGATAGCGGCTGCGGAATGCCTCGGTGGTCTGCCTCACTGCGTTCACCTGCGGGTATTTTGTTGTACCCGGCAGATTAGCCGATCCGGCCATCGATGCAGGCCGGACCTTGAGGCCACATGCGCCATGATCCGGTGTAAAGCGCCCACTCGGGCTTCGCGATCAGCTCAGCGGGTTCCAGCGTTGTGACCAATCGTCATCGGTGCGGATCACTTCACGCAGCAGATTGAAGGCTTGCTGCAATGTCGCCGAGTCGCGATCACGCGAATACACCAGATAGGTTGGATAGCCGAATTCCGGGGCTTTGGTTACCGTTTCCAGTGCGCCGCTTTCCAGATAGGTGCGCACCACACGGGTGCGGAAGTAGCCGCTGCCGCCGTTTTCCAGGATGTATTGCAGGGCGAGTGGGCCCAGATTGAAACTCAGCGCGGCTTTGGCTTTTTCCGGCAGGGCGGCGTCGTGCTGGCGGCGGAAGTCCGGGCCCCAGTCGATATAAACGTAGGGGTCCGGGCGATCAGGCGCGCGCACCAGAATCAGTTTTTCCTCCAGCACCTGTTCGACTTGCAACCCCGGCCAGTATTCCGGTTGATAGACCAGCGCCGCGTCGAGCACGCCGAGTTCTAGTTGGCGCAGCAGGTTTTCACCGTCGCGGATTTCCATGCGCAGGGCATGCCCGGGGATCTTCTCGCGCAGCTCGGCGGCCCAACTGAGCATCAGCGGGTTGCACAGGCTGACTTCGCCGCCGATGTGCAGCACGTTGTGATAACCCTCAGGCAGCGGCAGGTCGCGTCGCGCCGCCTCCCAGGTCTGCACCAGTTGATTGGCATAGACCACGAAGGCCTCGCCATTGGCTGTCAATTTCGCCCCGGCGCGATTGCGCACGAACAGCGTACTGCCCAACTGGCTTTCGAGTTTCTGCACCCGGGCGGTGATCGCCGTTTGGGTGACGAACAGCTTCTGCGCCGCCGCCGCGAGACTGCCGTGACGGACGATTTCCAGAAAGGTGCGAGCGAGGTCGATGTCCATGGGCGGGCCGGTGTTTGAGGTGCGGGCATTGTAAATGCAAAGAGCCTGTCACCCTAACCCTCCCGAAACGTCGGACAGCCCCGAGGGAGAGGGGACCGACCGAGGTGTCTTTCGTCATGCATCGACCTGAACCGCCATGTCGACTATGGATTCAGCGCCAAACCTTCAGGTCGGTCGACTTTGGATTCAGAACAGGTCTTTCAAGTCGGTGTACATCTCCAATATTCCCGAATCGGTTCCCTCTCCGTTGGGAGAGGGCCAGGGTGAGGGGAAAAACAGTCGCCACAGAATCAACCCGCCAACTCAATCCCACCAGCCGCGCCGACGATTGCGGGGGTGGCCTGTTCGCACACTGCCAGGTTTCTTTGCTCCAGAACGCAAAAATCCCGCCACAGGGGCGGGATTTTTTGTCACTGAACAGCGGTATTACGAAGGGAACAGCTCGGACAGTTTCATCGCCAGCATCATGTCGCCTTCAGCGCGCAGTTTGCCGCCCATGAACGCCTGCATGCCGTCGGTCTCACCGTCAACGATGCCTTGCAGGGTTTCACCGTCCATGACCAGAGTGACCTGGGCGTCCGGGTTCTCGCCTTCTTGCAGCTCGCAGGTGCTGTCTTTGACGATCAGCGAGAAGTTCTTGGTGTCGTCGATGCGGAAACCGAAGACCAGGTCCAGGCCGGCAGCAGCGGCTGGGTTGAACTTGGCTTTCATTGCTTGTACGGCATCAGCTACGGAGGTCATGGTTCGATCCTTTCTTGGGTAATAGGAGCTGGGTGATTACAGCAAGGGTCACAGTAATCCGGACTCAGCGGAAAGTGATGAGTTCCGGGGCCTTCAACAGTTGCAGATGGGCATGACTGTTGAAGGAAGCCAGGGCCACCTCGCGGCCGCGAAACTTCAGCTGGTTGAGCGAGGTGTTGACGATTTGCCAATTCAGTTCAAAAGCCTGTTTGGCAGGCATTTGTGTAATGAGGTGGAGCATGGCGGTGATCGTGCCGCCAGAGGTGAACACCGCGATTTTCTGGTTTTGTTCGGCCTGTTCAATAATTCGATGCAGCCCGGCCTGAACCCGTTCAACGAAACCCAGCCAGCTCTCCAGCCCCGGTGTGTCATAGGTGCCGGCCAGCCAGCGCTCGATGATCAGGGCAAAAATGCGCTGGAACTCGCCGCGGTTTTGCGCAGCGTTGCGCAAGATGTCGAGGGCTTCAGGCTCGTCTGGCAACATCGCCGGGAGCAGGGCGCGGATTACCGCGTCAGCATCAAATTCGTTAAACGCGGAATCGGTTTCCAGCGTCGGCACCGACAGGCCTTTGGCAGTGAATTGCTCCAGCGCACTGGTGGCCGTGTGTTGTTGGCGGCGCAGATCACCTGCCAGGCAGCGATCGAAGCGAATCCCCAGTTCAGCGAGGTGCTGACCGAGGATTTCTGCCTGACGCACACCGGTCGGCGACAGGACGTCATAGTCGTCTGCACCAAAGGAGGCCTGGCCATGTCGAATCAAATAGATGCTGCCCACGTCCGCGTCGTCCCGGTACGTTGAAGGTTTGGCGAGATTATGAGGATGCCGGGGAGCTGTCAATGAAAAAACATACGCTTGTTTGAAATGCCCGTTACAGGCGTGTTGCCAGAGGTTTCACGACTGGCCGACGAGCCGGCGCATGGGTATGCTGGGGCCATTACGCGTGGAAATCACATCCACGCTTCGTTTTGAGGAGTCTCTGTGGAGTTTTTCACCAACTGACATCGATGAGGCCGAACCCTAAGAACCATACGGGCTGGGCCTTTCATGACGATACTCTCCGCAGAAAATCAGACTCAAACTGTTAGAAAACTGTTAGACCTTGCCTGTCCTTATCTGTATAGGAGGCAGGGTCGATACACCCTCAGAGTCCGCCCAAAGGGCTCCCGAATGACCTGCTCACTCTCCCTCAAGACATCGCAAAGGCAGGCCGCGTTGACGACTGCGACTCATCTCCTGACGACTCTTAGAGCCTTCCATTTGGATAACCCTGACGCGACTTGGGAGCAACTCAAAGAGCATCTGTTATGGCTTGCTGAAGGCGTTTTACAATCTCGCTCCTACTGGGAAGGTCTCGGCAGTAGTGGCATGGGCAGTATTGGTCACGTTCGCTTGCTGACAAAGCTCGGAGCCGCCCTAAGTGACGGACTCTTTAAGTCGCCCTCGGGTTTGCTGCTTAAGCAATGGTGGGTAACTTGTCGTGGCGCTTGCGGGGCGCCTTAGGGGCGGAAAGGATCTGCATCACCCTCACACGCCTTCAAGCGGGCAATAACGTTAGGAGAGGTTTTAGCGATGTCGATGCGACCTGTTCCATTGAGGTAGATGTCTAACGCGCCGCCCCATTTTGGCGTGATGTCGATGCACCTCCGAAGCCCCTTATCGGTCCACCAATCGAACATCATAAAGAATTTATGATTAGGGAAAATATGTCCAGTATCAAATGTGGCTTGCCCCGGAAGCATCCTTTCCTTATGGATATTGTGCTGCGTGTTCCAAATCAGTCGAAGCTCCTCTGTGCCCTCTTTGGAGTAGTGGACACGCACGACAGGGGTCGCCACGTACCAGAAAAGCATTGGGAAAATAATGAGTGTTCCAATAACATATCGGGCCTTAATATTTCTCGCATACATGAATACGGACTCCCTCTCCCCATCCTTCCGGTTTGACTGCAAGCACTGCGTCCATGACTGCTTGTGGCGGGACGCCCCCATGTGGGTAATCATTGAAGAGTTTGATGCCGATACTAATTGAAAGTCGATCAGGGACGTCATCCCAGGCTCTTAACCCTTCTACACCTTCTGTGGCATGAGGCCCTTGGAGCCTTTGCTCATCTTTTGCGACAAATATCTGCTCTTCCCACCGTCGAAGTTGATCTGAAACAATTTGCTCGGCTCCAGCGCCATCCAGAAGGACGCCTTCGGTGAGTCCGCCAGCCATGCCCACATAGCCATAGTGGATGTTCGACCAGATATCGTAGAAGTAGTCGTACTTGCCTTGCCTATGGCGATACCTACCAAACTTTGCATGGATCTTTGGCTTGTGGTCCCAAACTCGGTCCTGACCTACTCGTTCAGTCCAAAGAGCCATCGCAGCCGTGGCATTGGCCGTACCAATAGTTTGAGGGTTGGTCGCACCAATTTGGGCATACCAAGGTAGCTCCATTTGCTTGCGGGTCTCCTCCGCAACGTCATAGCTGAGCAATTCCTTCATCTTTAAGACCGAGGAGTCGTGAATATTGCGATTCATCTCGTCCGCGATGTAATCCGCCAGCTTCGCCATCATGTTCGGGTGGGTACAACCTTCAGGTCCATCGTTCTCCTCGGGCTTATCCTCAGGCTCCTTACCGGCTGCCTTAGGATCCACCAATGCGTTCGCTGCTAAGGCTTTCTCCTTGAGCTTCGGGTCGGCCAACAAGGTCGCCATCTTCTCATCGTCTACGGAACCGTCTGGCCGGAAGGCTCCCAGCGCCATGAAGTTAACAATGGTTGCCCCACCAGCGTCACCCATGACGAAGCCACCACCGACATCACCTGACCCCGTGATGACTGTCCCGCCGTGACTGGTTGGGCTCCCTAAGTGGGCCATAGGACGGCCGTTCACTTGTATAGAAGGAAAGCCTGTAGTGATTACCGCACCACACCCACAGGTATCACCAACGCGGGCGGAGCCCATGAAGTTGATATTGACGTCACCGCTGGCTGAAGCAATTGGGGTAGTCCCGTGTCCGGGTAAAGGGCAGACGTGTTTGTCGCCCAGTCGAGCAGAAGAAATCATTGAGCATCGTCCTTGCGTCTTTCGTCCATAGACAATCACCAGCCTTTGAGCGGGCGCGTGGGAGGCTACTGGAAACGGAAGGGCAGGTCTGTAGGAAAAGTCTTAATCTTGAACAGTGGGTGCCGCAAAAATCTCATTGAGCGAGCTCATAGTCGAAAAACGGGAGAGACCCACGGTTGCTACTACGCCCACTCTTTGCGCTGGTAATGGCGAATAGCTTCAGCGCCGACCGTTATAGGAGATAGAGCTTTTATCAATACCTATGTCGTCGCGAACAGCATTGAGGAGGCCGAGAGCCTTTTCCCGGACGTTAGCCCATTCATACGTCGCCTCACCGTGAGAGATTTCCAGAAGATGGTCCATCAACTCATCTTGAGCATCCATTACTGATTGAGGCGCCAGCATGGCGAGATAGCCATAAACCCTCATTCGTTGTTCGTTGAACTCATCGAAACGGGCCCCGGCTTCATTGGCTACTAATCTCCCGCTTTCGTGAGAGTCAAGCGAGGCAAGCAGTCGAGCCACCGAGTCGATAACCGCCCGATAGATCACCATTTTCTCATTCTGAAACCGGAGGGTTGTCTGCATGACAACATCGAGTTCCCGTTTGGTTGACTCAAGCTGAGCGGCAAGTTTATTAGTCTGCTTAGCCAGCATCTTGTCGGCCCACAGCTTCCCAAACCAAGTGGACAAACCCAACACAACGACACTTCCGCCCCCAATTGATACGAGTCCCGTAGCGAATATCTTCAAGGCATCTTCCCAGCTCATAGCAGCATCCTTTGGGCAAAGAATGAGTATGGTTGAATCCGGGGCGTCCTCACGAACCTTTGAGAATCTGACAGAAAAATCTGAATGACCACCTCAATGTCTTTACAGCCCCATAGTCCCCCGTGCCACCCTCGCGCCTGAGCCTTATCGTGCGCCCGCATGGGGTCCTCATCGCGCCCGCGCAGGTCTCTGGATGAAGGGCTTTACGGTGTCACAAACCGTTAGAATTCCGTTACAACAGTGTTAGACATTGGCTGAAAGACGCCCGTAGAATGGGGCTCAAACGCCTCATTGGATGTCTTATGGAGTTTTTCACCGAATACGCCAGTTTCCTGGCCAAGACCGTCACCCTGGTGATCGCCATTCTGGTGGTGCTCGCCAGTTTTGCCGCGTTGCGCAGCAAGGGCCGGCGCAAGTCGGCTGGGCAGTTGCAGGTCAGCAAGCTCAATGATTTCTATAAAGGCCTGCGTGAGCGCCTGGAGCAGACCCTGCTCGACAAGGATCAGCTCAAGGCCTTGCGCAAGGGCGAGGCCAAGTCCGAAAAGAGCGAGAAGAAGCAGAAGAAAAAACCCGAGGCCAAACCACGGGTGTTCGTGCTGGATTTCGACGGCGACATCAAAGCCTCGGCCACCGAGAGCCTGCGTCATGAAATCACTGCGCTGCTGACCCTCGCTACGCCGAAAGACGAAGTTGTCCTGCGTCTGGAAAGCGGCGGCGGCATGGTCCACAGCTACGGTCTGGCGTCTTCGCAACTGGCGCGTATCCGCGAAGCCGGCGTGCCCTTGACCGTGTGCATCGACAAAGTCGCGGCCAGCGGCGGCTACATGATGGCGTGCATCGGCGAGAAGATCATCAGTGCGCCGTTCGCCATTCTCGGCTCGATCGGTGTGGTTGCGCAGTTGCCCAACGTCAACCGCCTGCTGAAGAAGCACGACATCGACTTCGAAGTGCTGACCGCCGGTGAGTACAAACGCACCCTGACCGTGTTTGGTGAGAACACCGAGAAAGGCCGCGAGAAGTTTCAGGAAGACCTGGACATCACCCATCAACTGTTCAAGAACTTCGTTGCCCGCTACCGTCCGCAACTGGCCATCGATGACGTGGCAACCGGCGAAGTCTGGCTTGGCGTCGCGGCGCTGGACAAGCAACTGGTCGACGAACTCAAGACCAGCGATGAATACCTTTCGCAGAAGGCCAGGCAGGCTGAGGTTTACCACCTGCATTACGCCGAACGCAAAAGTCTGCAGGAGCGCATCGGCATGGCAGCCAGCGGTTCGGTAGATCGCGTGCTGCTGAGCTGGTGGAGCCGTCTGACCCAGCAGCGCTTCTGGTAAGTCAGTCAGGCATAAAAAAACGCCGGTCAATGACCGGCGTTTTTTTGTCCGCAGCTTTTGTGGCGAAGACTCAGCGGCGACGGAACAGCGGCAGCGGTTCGTCAGTGGCGGCCTGATAGGTCACCGAGAAATCCTTGAGACCTTCCAGCGCTTCGTGCGGATCTTTATCTGCACGCACGGCAAAGGCGTCGAAACCGCAGCGGCGCATGTAAAACAGCTGATCGCGCAGCACATCGCCAATCGCTCGCAGCTCGCCTTTGAAGCCATAGCGATCACGCAACAGGCGCGCGTTGGAGTAGTTGCGCCCGTCAGTGAATGCCGGGAAGTTCAGCGCGATCACCTGGAACTTATCAACGTCCTCACCGATTTCCTCTGCTTCCTCGTCTGCGTCGAGCCACACGCCCAGACCGCCGTCGCGAGCCATGAGCATGCGGCTGTGTTCACGCCACAGTTGCAGCGGAACGATCAGATCGTCGCAGTTGCTGATCTCGTCGATGTTGAAATCCTTGGGCAGCAAGTGCCAGGTTTCGTCGACGACTTCGTTGTTCTTAATGATTCGCTGCATAGACGCGTTCCTTGAAGAGGTCGATGCCAATACGCTGATAGGTGTCGATGAAGCGCTCGTCTTCGGTACGTTGTTCCACGTACACGTCAATCAGCTTCGAGATCACGTCAGGCATGACTTCCTGTGCGAAGGACGGGCCGAGAATCTTGCCCAGGCTCGCATCACGGCTGGCGCTGCCGCCGAGGGAGACCTGATAGAACTCCTCACCTTTCTTGTCCACCCCCAGGATACCGATGTGGCCGACGTGGTGGTGACCGCAAGCGTTCATGCAACCGGAGATGTTCAGGTCCAGCTCACCGATGTCGAACAGGTAGTCCAGGTCATCGAAACGGCGCTGGATCGATTCGGCAATCGGGATTGACTTGGCGTTGGCCAGCGAGCAGAAATCACCGCCAGGGCAGCAGATGATGTCGGTCAGCAGGCCGATGTTCGGCGTGGCGAAACCACCTTCACGCAATTCGCCCCACAGGGCGAACAGTTGGCTTTGCTCGACATCGGCAAGAATGATGTTTTGCTCGTGGGAGGTGCGCAGTTGACCGAAGCTGTAGCGGTCGGCCAGATCGGCGACGGCGTCAAGCTGCTTGTCGGTGATGTCGCCCGGCGCTACGCCAGTCGGTTTCAGCGACAGGGTCACGGCCACATAGCCCGGCTTCTTGTGCGCCAGGGTATTGCGGGTGCGCCAGCGGGCGAAGCCTGGGTGTTCTTTGTCCAGATCGGCCAATTGCGCGGTCTGGTTTTCCAGCGCTTTGTAGTCCGGATCGACGAAGTGCCTGGCGACGCGCTGCAGTTCGGCTTCGGTCAACGTGGTCTGGCCACCGCGCAGGTGTTCCATTTCCGCATCGACTTTCTGCGCGAACACTTCAGGGGTGAGCGCCTTGACGAGGATCTTGATCCGCGCCTTGTACTTGTTGTCGCGACGACCATAGCGGTTGTAGACCCGCAGGATGGCGTCGAGGTAGCTCAACAGATCCTGCCACGGCAGGAACTCGTTGATGAACGCGCCCACCACTGGCGTACGACCGAGGCCACCGCCCACCAGGACGCGGAAACCGAGTTCGCCAGCTTCGTTGTGCACCGGCTCAAGACCGATGTCGTGTACTTCGATGGCCGCACGGTCAGCGGTCGAACCGTTGACGGCGATCTTGAATTTGCGCGGCAGGTAGGCGAATTCCGGATGGAAGGTCGTCCACTGACGAACGATCTCGCACCATGGGCGCGGGTCGATCAGCTCGTCGGCAGCGACACCGGCGAACTGGTCGGTGGTGACGTTGCGCAGGCAGTTGCCGCTGGTCTGGATCGCGTGCATCTGCACGGTGGCCAGTTCGGCGAGGATGTCCGGGATGTCTTCCACCGCCGGCCAGTTGAACTGGACGTTCTGCCGGGTACTGATGTGGGCGTAGCCCTTGTCGTAGTCACGGGCAATCTTGGCCATCATGCGCATCTGACGCGAGGTCAGTTGGCCGTAAGGCACCGCCACGCGCAGCATCGGCGCGAAGCGCTGAATGTAGAGGCCATTTTGCAGGCGTAGCGGGCGGAATTCTTCTTCGCTCAGCTCACCTGCCAGATAGCGTCGGGTCTGATCACGGAACTGCTTGACGCGGTCCTCGATGATCCGCTGATCGTACTCGTCGTATACGTACATATAAGTCCTGTTCTCAGGCTTTGGGCTACTCGGAAAACGCTGCGTTTTCGCTTGCTGGAGTCCGATGTTGCCTCTGCAATTCTGCGCGCACGGCCGCGCGCTCCCTAAGGGAGCCGGGGCAATATACCCGTTTGCAGTTATGCGCAAAAGTGATGTTTGAGTATATGTAAAGAACCAAATCGCCTAACGATAACAGTTATTAACTAATCCACATTTGTCGTGCGGACAATCATCGTCTTAACTGTGGTCGAGTCTTTCTGCAATCACCGATAAAACCGATAAGAGGCGATGCAATGAGCAACCCGACCAAGGCAAGAAAAAACGATAGCAGCGTGGATGCGTGGGCCATTTTGTTCCTGATCATTCTCGTCGTAGGAACAGCGGTGTTCTGGGTCAGCCATCAGTAAACGACCCGTCCGGGCCCGCTTCCGACGATTGTCGGACAAAAAGCGGGATCAGGCGTCAATAGCCGGTGGTTGAATGGCTATAATGCGCGGCCATTTTTCCTCGGGCCCGGATGCTTCATGTTCAAGTTTCTCTACGTCAGCCTTGCCCTGTTCGGCGCATTCTTCGCCAATGCTGTGCGAGCCGAGTCCGTGCTGTTTCTGAATCCCGGTTACACCGACGAAACGTTCTGGGTCAGTTACTCGCAGTTCATGCAGGCAGCCGCCAGGGATCTGGGCGTCGATCTGCAAATCCTCTATTCCCGGCGTCAGCCTGAATTGACTCTGGCTCAGGCACGTCTTGCATTGCTGGGCCCCAATCGTCCTGATTACCTGATGTTCGTCAACGAGCAATACGTGGCACCGCAGATCCTGCGCCTGGCGCAGAACAGTGGCGTGAAGCTGTTCATGGTCAATGCGGCGCTGACCCCTGATCAGCAGGCGCTGGTGGGCAAGCGCAGCGACCGGATTGGCAGTCTGGTGCCCAACGATGAGGAGGGCGGCTACCTGATGATGAAGGAGTTGATCCGGTTGCACCCGCCCGTGAGCAAGGGTGAGCAGATTGAAGTGCTGGCTTTCTCCGGTCTGAAAATCACCCCCTCGGCGCAGTTGCGCGAGCAGGGCATGCAGCGCGCACTGGCCGAGCATCCGCAAGTGCGTTTGCGTCAACTGATCTACAGCGGCTGGACGGAGCAGCGCGCCTATGAACAGGCCAAACAGTTGTTCGCCCGGTATCCGCAAGTGTCACTGGTGTGGTCGGCCAACGATGAAATGGCATTCGGCGCGATGCGTGCCTACGCCGAGAGCGGCAAGGTTGCGGGCAAAGATGCTTTATTCAGTGCGGTCAACACGTCTCGCAATGCATTGCAGGCGGTGGTTGACGGGCGCCTGAGCGCGTTGGTCGGCGGGCACTTTACCCTTGGCGGCTGGGCGCTGGTCGAATTGCATGACTATGAGCAAGGCGTTGATCTGGAGCAGTACGGCGGCCGCGACCGCCAGTTGCCATTACTGCAACTGATCAACAAAGCCCAGGCTCGGCAAATACTCGCCATGGGCGACTCGCCGGGCTACAACGTGAATTTTCGCAAGCTTTCGGCCAAGGGACGGCCGATTTCCTACCGCTATCCGTTCACGCTGCAGACCCTGATGCGCTGAAGCCCGTCAAACCCCGGCGAAATGCAGCACCAGTTTGACGATGGCAAACAGCGTCAAAGCGAATACCGCCGTGAACAGAATGCCCAACAGCACGAAATGGCTGGGCTTGCCATGTGTGAAGTCCCTTGCCCGGTTTTTGCCACTCTGCACCCCGAACGCCGCGGCCATCACGCTGTGCAGCATCTGCCAGAAGCTCGGCGGTTTGTTGTCGACTGGATCGTCCATAAATCCCTCGTCTGCCGTGTGTGTCAGACAAGCATAGCCAACCCACTGAAGAACACCGCAAAACCCCTGAAGAGGTCAGTTCAATCACAATCCCTGTGGGAGCTGGCAAGCCAGCTCCCACACGGTAATGCGCTGAATCCGGATTAGTTGTCGTAACCCAGATTCGGCGCCAGCCAGCGTTCGGTCACGCTGAGCTCCTGAGCTTTACGCGAGGTGTAGCTCTGCACCTGATCCTTGTCGATCTTGCCGACAGCAAAGTACTGCGCCTGCGGGTGGGCGAAGTACCAGCCGCTGACCGCCGCAGCCGGGAACATGGCGTAGTGTTCGGTGAGAAAAACACCGCTGCGACCGGCACGCATTTCTTCTGCTTCAGGATCGAGCAACGCAAACAACGCGGCTTTCTCGGTGTGATCCGGGCAGGCCGGGTAGCCCGGAGCAGGACGGATACCCGAATACTGCTCTTTGATCAGTGCGTCGTTGTCGAGCACTTCGTCCTTGGCATAACCCCAGTGTTCTTTACGCACCTGCTGGTGCAACCATTCTGCGCAAGCCTCGGCCAAACGGTCGGCGAGGGCCTTGACCATGATCGAGTTGTAATCGTCGCCAGCATCCTGATAAGCCTTGGCCACTTCTTCGGCACCGATGCCGGCAGTGGTGATGAAGCCACCGACGTAGTCAGTGACTTCGCTGTCTTTCGGCGCGACGAAGTCGGCCAGCGAGAAGTTCGGCTTGCCGTCGGTCTTGATGATCTGCTGGCGCAAGTGGTGCAGCCTGGCCAGTGGTTTGCCGTCATCGCCGTACAGTTCGATGTCGTCGTCATGCACCTGATTGGCCGGCCAGAAGCCGAACACCGCGCGGGCGCTGATCAGTTTCTCGTCGATCAGCTTGGCGAGCATCTCCTGCGCGTCCTTGTAAAGCGCAGTGGCGGCTTCACCGACCACTTCGTCTTCGAGGATGCGCGGGAATTTGCCGGCCAGGTCCCAGGAAATGAAGAACGGCGTCCAGTCGATGTACTCGGCCAGCACCTTGAGGTCGATGTTGTCCAGAACGCGGGCACCGGTAAAGGTCGGTTTGACGGGGGCGTAGGTGCTCCAGTCAAATTGCGGCTTCTTGGCGATGGCGGCGGCATAGCTCAAACGCTCGGTACGGGCGCTGCGGTTGGCCGTGCGCTCACGCACTTCAACGTATTCGGCGCGGGTTCTTTCGACGAAACCGGCCTTTAGCTCTTTGGACAGCAACTGCGTCGCCACGCCGACAGCGCGGGAGGCGTCGGTCACGTAGACCACCGCGTCGTTGCTGTATTTGGGTTCGATCTTCACCGCCGTGTGGGCTTTGGAGGTGGTTGCGCCACCAATCATCAGCGGCAAGTGGAAGTCCTGACGCTGCATCTCACGTGCCACATGGACCATTTCATCCAGCGACGGCGTAATCAGGCCGGACAGGCCGATGATGTCGCACTTCTGTTCTTTGGCGACCTGGAGGATCTTCTCCGCCGGCACCATCACGCCGAGGTCGACGATGTCATAACCGTTGCAACCGAGCACCACGCCGACGATGTTCTTGCCGATGTCGTGCACATCGCCCTTGACCGTGGCCATGAGGATCTTGCCCTTGGCTTCCGGCTTGTCGCCTTTTTCCAGTTCGATGAACGGGATCAGGTGGGCCACGGCCTGTTTCATCACGCGGGCGGATTTCACCACCTGCGGCAGGAACATTTTGCCGGCACCGAACAGGTCGCCAACGATGTTCATGCCGGACATCAGTGGGCCTTCGATCACCTCGATCGGGCGGGCGAACGACAGGCGCGACTCTTCAGTGTCTTCAACAATGTGCGTGGTGATGCCTTTGACCAGCGCGTGTTCCAGTCGCTTGTTGACCGGCCAGCCGCGCCATTCTTCGGTCTCGGCTTCCTTGACGCTGCCGTCGCCCTTGTACTTGTCGGCGATGGCGAGGAGGGCGTCGGTGCCGTTCGGCGTGCGGTTGAGCACCACGTCTTCGACAGCATCGCGCAGCTCGACAGGGATCTGGTCGTAAATTTCCAGCTGACCGGCGTTGACGATGCCCATGGTCAGGCCGTTGCGGATCGCGTACAGCAGGAACACCGAGTGAATTGCCTCACGCACCGGGTTGTTGCCACGGAACGAGAATGACACGTTGGACACGCCGCCGGAGGTCAGCGCATACGGCAGTTCGTCGCGGATGTAGGCGCAGGCATTGATGAAGTCGACAGCGTAGTTGTTGTGTTCTTCGATGCCGGTGGCCACGGCGAAAATGTTCGGGTCGAAGATGATGTCTTCCGGCGGGAAGCCGACTTCGTTGACCAAGATGTCGTAGGAGCGTTTGCAGATTTCTTTTTTGCGCGCTTCGGTGTCGGCCTGACCGGCTTCATCAAACGCCATCACCACTACCGCAGCGCCGTAGCGCTTGCACAGTTTGGCGTGGTGGATGAACTGCTCGACGCCTTCTTTCATGCTGATCGAGTTGACGATGCCCTTGCCTTGAATGCACTTCAGGCCGGCTTCGATCACTTCCCATTTCGAGGAGTCGATCATGATCGGTACGCGGGAGATGTCCGGTTCACCGGCGATCAGATTGAGGAAGGTGACCATCGCCTTCTTCGAATCGAGCATCCCTTCGTCCATGTTGATGTCGATCACCTGGGCGCCGGCTTCGACCTGTTGCAGGGCGACTTCGAGCGCTTCGGTGTAGTTGTCTTCACGAATCAGACGGGCGAACTTGGCCGAGCCGGTGATGTTGGTACGCTCGCCAACGTTGACGAACAGCGAGCTGCGATCAATGGTGAACGGCTCAAGACCAGACAGGCGGCAAGCCTTGGGGATGTCCGGAATCTGGCGCGGTGCGTAACCGGCCACGGCTTTGGCGATGGCTTCAATGTGGCCGGGCGTGGTGCCGCAGCAGCCGCCGACGATGTTAAGGAAGCCGCTCTGGGCGAACTCTTCGATGACTTTGGCGGTTTCGATCGGCAGTTCGTCGTACTCGCCGAACTCGTTCGGCAGGCCGGCGTTCGGGTGCGCGGAAACGTGGGTGCTGGCCTTGTTCGACAGCTCTTCCAGGTACGGACGCAATTCACTGGCGCCGAGTGCGCAGTTCAGGCCGACCGAAATCGGCTTGGCGTGGGCCACGGAGTTCCAGAACGCTTCGGTGGTCTGGCCCGACAAGGTGCGGCCGGACGCATCGGTGATGGTGCCGGAGATCATGATCGGCAGTTCGATGTGCAGCTCTTCGAACACGCCTTGCACGGCGAAGATCGCCGCTTTGGCGTTGAGGGTGTCGAAGATGGTTTCGATCAGGATCAGATCGGCGCCGCCCTCGATCAGGCCTTTGGTGGCTTCGGTGTAGTTCTCCACCAGCTCATCGAAGGTGACGTTGCGGTAGCCGGGGTTGTTGACGTCAGGCGACAGCGAGCAGGTGCGACTCGTAGGACCGAGCACGCCGGCGACGAAGCGTGGCTTGTCGGGGTTTTCTGCGGTCTTGGCATCGGCAACCTTGCGCGCCAGGCGTGCGCCTTCTACGTTTAGCTCGTAGGCCAGCTCTTCCATGCCGTAGTCGGCCATGGAAATGCGTGTGGCGTTGAAGGTGTTGGTTTCCAGAATGTCGGCGCCAGCATCCAGATAGGCTTTTTCGATGCCGCCGATCACGTCAGGACGGGTGAGCACCAAGAGGTCGTTGTTGCCCTTGACGTCACTCGGCCAGTCCGCGAAGCGTTTGCCGCGATAATCCTGTTCTTCGAGCTTGTAGCTCTGGATCATCGTGCCCATGCCGCCGTCGAGTATCAGGATGCGCTCTTTGAGAGCTTGCTTGAGAGCTTGAAGGCGGACGCTGCGATCGGACATTTGGACTACTCGGAAAGACCATTACGAAGGAGCGGGATCATAACAAACCTGTGCGGTTTTGGAGCATGTGCAGGTTTTGCATGAATATCGCTCATGTTGGTACGAGCGTCAGAACTGTAGAATCGCAGCGTTTTTCTTCAGGATCGGGATTCCGGGCATGTCATACCGCGTCATCAGCATTTTCTTGCTGTTCATAAGCTGGGGCGCCGCTGCGCAAGATCCTTCGATCTCATCCTCGATTTCATACAGCCGCGACATTCAGCCGATCTTCACCGAGAAGTGCGTGGCCTGCCATGCGTGCTACGACTCTGCCTGCCAGCTCAATCTGGGCAGTGGCGAGGGCGCCGGGCGTGGCGCGAGCAAAATGCCGGTCTACGACGGCGAGCGCAGTCAGGCGGCGCCGACCACGCGATTGTTCTACGACGCTTTCGGCCAACGCGCCTGGCAGCAGAAAGGCTTTTACTCGGTGCTCGACGCCCAGGGCAGTCAGGCTGCGCTGATGGCGCGCATGCTGGAGCTGGGGCACAAGACCCCGCTTGAGCCCAACGCCAAACTGCCGGAAAACATAGTCCTGGGTCTCAACCGCCCGAACATGTGCGCGATGCCCGCGGAATTTGACGGCTATGCAGGCGCTCACCCGAAAGAAGGCATGCCGCTGGCCGTCACTGGCCTGACCGATCAGCAATACCAGACCTTGCAGCGCTGGCTGGCCTCCGGTGCGCCAATCGACGAACAAGGCCTGGCACCGAGTGCCCAGGAAGCCATGCAGATTGCGCAATGGGAGAATCTGCTCAACCTGCCCGGTGCACGGGAAAGTCTGGTCGGGCGCTGGTTGTTCGAGCACTTGTATCTGGCACACATCTACTTCCAGGGCGGCGAGCCAGGACACTTTTTTCAATGGGTACGCTCACGTACGCCGCCCGGTCAGCCGATCGACCTGATCGCCACTCGCCGTCCGAATGACGATCCCGGCACACGGGTGTACTACCGCTTGTGGCCGATACAGGGTGTGATCGTACACAAGACCCACATCACCTATCCGCTGAGCGCGGCGAAGATGGCGCGGGTAAAAAGCCTGTTCTATAGCGGCGACTGGCAGGTCAACGCGCTGCCGGGTTACGGTCCGCAGAGCCGGGCCAATCCGTTTGTCACGTTCGAGGCGATTCCGGCGCAGGCGCGCTATCAGTTCATGCTCGACAACGCTGAATACTTCGTCCGCACGTTTATTCGCGGCCCGGTGTGTCGGGGGCAGATCGCGACCGACGTAATTCGCGACAACTTCTGGGCACTATTCCAGGCGCCGGAACATGACCTGTACATCACCGATCCCAACTATCGCGGCCAGGCCACACCGTTGCTGGCCATGCCCGGGCAGAACGACGATGTCGGCAGCGTGTTGAGCCTGTGGCGCAACTACCGCGACAAACGTAATGAATACGAGGCCTTGCGCCGTGACAGTTACGCCGACTTGCCGGCGCCGAGCTGGTCGACCCTGTGGGCGGGCAACGACAACGCGTTGCTGAGCATCTTCCGCCACTTCGACAGTGCCTCGGTGACCAAAGGCCTGATTGGTGAAGTGCCGCAAACGATGTGGCTGTTCGACTACCCGCTGCTGGAACGCACCTATTACCAGTTGGCGGTCAACTTCGATGTCTTCGGCAATGTCTCGCATCAGGCGCAAACCCGCCTGTATTTCGACCTGATTCGCAACGGTGCCGAGCAAAACTTCCTGCGTCTGATGCCGGCCGATTCCCGCGAGGACTACCTCAACGATTGGTACCAGAGCGGTGGCCAGTTCAAGATGTGGCTCGATTACGAAGCCATCGACGACGACAAGCCGACCGCGCTGAAACTCGATGAGAAGGACCCGAAACACGACTTCGCCATGCAGTTGCTCGCGCGCTACGGCGATCTCAATGCGCGGCCAGACCCGATCAATCGTTGCGCTGGCGCTTATTGCTCGCGGCCGAATATCGATCCGGCATTGCAAAATGCCGAGCAGGCGCTGAGCCGTCTGACTTCACGCCCGGCGGCCGGTTTGAAGGTCATCGATCAATTGCCGGAAGCGACCATGCTGCGTGTCGAAACGGCCAGCGGTAAACGCGAGGCTTACAGCCTTTTGCGCAACCGCGCGCACAGTAACGTGGCGTTCCTGCTGGGTGAGTCCCTGCGCTATCAGCCGGGGCTGGATACGCTGACCATCTATCCGGGTGTGCTCAGCAGTTATCCGAACTTCATCTTCAACATTCCCGCTGATCAGGTGCCGGCATTCGTCGATGCGATGGAGAATGCCAAAGATGCCAACCGTTTCGAAAAAATCGTCGAACGCTGGGGTATTCGTCGCAGTCACCCGCAATTCTGGTTCTATTTCCACGATTTGAGTCAGTACATCCACGAAACCGAACCGGTGGAAGAGGGCGTACTGGACATGAACCGCTACGAGAATCTTTGATCATTTGAGCAACACCTGCTGTCCCAGTTTTCAAGCAGCATCGCAAAACCCCTGTGGAACTGAGCCTGCTCGCGATTGCCCCGGCCCCTTGAGCATTTCTGGTGCCTGACCTTTCCTTATCGCGAGCTAGTCCGCTCCACAAGGGTTTTGCGGTGGTTTGAGGGGGGGGACAGGAGTGATCGATGTTGATTTCAGTGCAGGCCTTGCGGGCGCTTGCCGCATGGACGGTGGTCTGCCATCACTTCATGCAGATTTTTTTCGGCTTCCAGGCGCGCGGGCCGATTGGCCAGTTGTTCATCGACAAGGGCGCAGTGGGGGTCGATATCTTCTTTGTCATCAGCGGTCTGGTAATTTTCCTGTCCACCGAAGACAAGGATCTGCGACCCGGAAAATTCCTCCTGTATCGGCTGTTTCGCATCGTCCCGGCGTACTGGCTGTATACGCTGTTGATGGCGCTGCTGGTGGTGTTCGCCCATCCGGTGTTGCCGGATCAGACGCTGGAATGGCGTCATCTCCTCTCATCGTTACTGTTTATTCCGACGCAAAACCCTGGTGGTTACGGCATCTACCCGACCCTGAATGTCGGCTGGACACTCAATTACGAAATGCTGTTCTACGTGCTGTTTGCCTGCGCGCTGGTGTTCCGCTGGCAAGTGCGCCTGCTGGTGGTCGCGACGCTGTTGTTTGCCGCTTGCCAGGCGTTCGGCTTGCTCAACGAGTTTTACCGGGCAGACATCGTCTATGAATTTTTGCTGGGGATCGGCATCGGCGTGCTCTACCGCCGAGGGCTGATCGGGGCGGGGTTATGGCTGCCGCTGTTGGGCATCGTTGGTGCATTAGCTGCGATTTATCATCTGGCTCCGGGACCGAGACTACTGAACTGGGGCGTGCCGAGCGCGGTGCTGGTCATGGCGTGCATCGCGCTGGAGCGCTACGTCGAGCGCAGCAAAGCGCTCAAGCTGCTCGGGGATTGTTCATATTCGGTGTATTTGATGCACGTGCTGGTGCTGTCTGCAGGTGGATTTATCGCTCAACGATACGCCATCAACCCGTATCTGATGTTTATCGTATGTGTACTGGCCATTGGCGCGGGCTCGTGGCTGAGCTACGAATGGGTGGAAAAACGCAGCTATCGTTGGCTCAAGGCGCAAATAGATGACCGTTCCGTCGAGAATCATTCCCGACAAAAATACTAGGACTTTGTCCGGCGCAACGATTGGCGTAAACTCCGCCACAAGCCTGCGAGGAGTTTCCATGACCGCTATTACCATTACTGACGCCGCCCACGATTACCTGGCCGATCTGCTTTCCAAGCAGAACACCCCGGGCATCGGCATCCGCGTCTTCATCACCCAGCCTGGCACCCAATACGCCGAAACCTGCATTGCCTACTGCAAGCCGGGCGAAGAAAAACCTGAAGATACCGCGCTGGGGCTGAAAAGCTTCACCGCTTATATCGATTCGTTCAGCGAAGCGTTTCTCGATGACGCCGTTGTCGATTACGCCACCGACCGCATGGGCGGCCAACTGACCATCAAGGCGCCAAACGCCAAAGTCCCGATGGTCAACGCCGAAAGCCCGGTCAACGAGCGCATCAACTATTACCTGCAAACCGAAATCAACCCGGGGCTGGCCAGCCACGGCGGTCAGGTCAGCCTGATTGATGTGGTTGAAGACGGCATCGCTGTTTTGCAGTTCGGTGGTGGTTGCCAAGGCTGCGGCCAGGCAGACGTGACCCTGAAGGAAGGCATCGAGCGCACCTTGCTTGAGCGTATTCCGGAGCTCAAAGGCGTTCGCGACGTGACTGACCATACGCAGAAAGAAAACGCCTACTACTAAGTCAGGCGTTCACTGCGAGCATAAAAAAACGGCACCCGTGAGTGCCGTTTTTTTTGTGTGAAATTCCAGGACGCCTTCGCGAGCATGCTCTTTCCCACATTGAAGCCATGTCGTTCACCAACCCTGCTCGCGAAGGGGCCGTCATGGGCGATACAGATGCGCATGCCCGGCGCGATACAGCGATGACTCGCTGAACACCTCACTCCCCAGCACCCGCCCAACCAGAATCAACGCTGTGCGGCGAAAGCCTTTGGCGGCAACCTTCTCGGCGATATCCGCCAGCGTCCCCACCACCCAGTCCTGATCCGGCCAGGTCGCTCGGTGAATCACCGCGATCGGGCAGTCGGCGCCGTAATGCGGCAGCAGTTCAGTCAGGATCTTTTCCAGATGATTGACCCCCAGATGAATCGCCATCGTCGCGCCATGCTGCGCCAGACTGCCCAACTCTTCGCCGGCGGGCATTGCCGTCTTGTCGGCATAGCGGGTCAGGATCACGCTTTGCGACACGTCAGGCAGTGTGAGTTCTGCGCCCAGCAACGCTGCGCATGCCGCGGTCGCTGTCACTCCGGGGATGATTTCAAACGGGATATTCAGTTCACGCAGATAGCGGATCTGCTCGCCAATCGCGCCATAGAGACTCGGATCTCCGGAATGCACCCGCGCCACATTCTGACCTTGGGCATGGGCGGTTTTGATCAGATCGATGATCTGCTCCAGATGCAATTCAGCGCTATTGACCAGTGTCTGTGCCTGATGACCGTCGAGCACCGCCGCCGGTACCAGCGAGCCTGCGTAGATGATCACGGGGCAATTGCGAATAAGCCGCTGGCCTTTGACGGTGATCAATTCCGGGTCGCCTGGGCCGGCGCCGATGAAGTAAACGGTCATCGTTGAATCCTTGGGAAATAGGCGCGGCAACGCTTCAGATGAAGATTGCTCATGATTGATGGCGGAGATTATCGGGAATTTACGCGGCGCCGGCCAATGCCAGCGTTGCCTGTGCGTATTTTTGTCGGGAAATCAGTAGCTTTGCCGGTGCCTGAATCAGCTGTTCGGCGAGCGCCAGTGCGGCGCTTTCCGCTACGCCATAACAACCGGTGCGTTCGAAGGCAATCTGCGAATGGTGGCTGAGTTGCGGTTCATAACTGGCCAATTCCTCACTGCTGAAGTACAGCAGCGGCAGGGCCAGTTGATTCGCGAGTTCCTGCAGGCCGGGTTCATCGCGCTTCAAGTCGATGCTGGCCAGAGCCTTCACTGCATGCAGTTCGATGCGATTGGCTTGCAAGGCTTGATCGAGTAACGCGCGCAGCGTGCTCGCAGGGCAGCCGCGCTGGCAGCCCAGACCGACCACGAAAGTCGGTGCTGCGCTGTCAGTCGTCATGCGTGGTATTGACCGCCGTTCTTGCGGCGGAACAACCAGGCGCTGATCACGCCCAATGCCAGCCAGAACGCTACGTTGGTCAATTGCGAGGCGATTTTGAACTGCGCTTCCAGTGCTTCTGGAGCGAGCATCGAATGCACCTCCGGTTGCGGTGCGCCGATCACGTGCGGTACAGCGAGGATGGCCACACCGAGGATTTTCATCAGCCAATGACGGCTGAACGCAATCAACGCCAAACCGGCAGCGGTTGAAGCGGCGGTGCTGATCCACCACAACTGCCGCGAAGCCAGATCCGCCGCGGCAGTGCCCGGCAGTTCAGGCGGCAAGCCCAGGGTCGGTGCGAGGACGAACGTCGCGTAACCGGCCAGACCCCACAGCAGACCTTGCGAAGTTTTGGTCGGCGCGCGCAAGGTGTAGAGGCCGGCCAGCATCAGGGCAAAACCCACGGCCACCACCAGATTGCCACCCGTGGTCGATACTACCCGCTGCCAGCCGTCTTCCGGCTCCCAGGCTTCGGCATCATGGGTGTGCGCGGCAGTGCCGGCGGCGTGTTCGTGAACGGCGGCAACAGGTTCGGATTTTTCATAGGTTTCGGCTTGAAGAATCAGCGGCGACACCCAGAAACTTTGCAGCAGCGTGAGCAGCAGGGCGGCCAGCAGACCGGTGAAACCTGCGGTTTGAGCAATTCGCTTGATCATTTCGGCAGGTCTCAGTGGCACGGGAACGCGGCGCTGTGGCGGGTATCGTGAGCCGCGTTGTGCACGGCTTCGATGTGCGAGAAACCCGCGAAATAGACGAGGCCTGCACCCAGGATCGACGCGAAAATGGCGGCGGTCAGGCGCTGGCTCAGGGTGGCGGTGCTGGAGATTTTGTCCGTGTTGCTGCCGGTGCTGGTGATGATTGACATGGCGCTTCCCTCTGGAATGTCAGCAGGTGAATAGAGCGCATGAAAACCCCTGCGGCGCGGGCACGCAGAGGTTCAAACAGCGCCCGCCCACCGCGGGTTTGTTATGTTCAGCGACGCAGGTGCGCGCTGTGTGTTGCGGGCCGGTCTCCGGGCTCACGAGGGGTTGGCGTCAGGCCGACCTGCAAGCGTCACCTTCCCATGCCGCAATGGCACAGTGGATCTGACGCTTCGCTCGCTTACCGTTGCGGGGGCAGCACCGGACTGACATGGCTCTGAGTAAAGCACATGATTCACCGGTTTCCCGTTTCACCCTGTGAAGGGCACCCGTAACAAGTTGTGTAGGAGAGCATGGTGTGGGGTTTTTAGTCAATTTGCTTTGGGGGCTTATCCATTGCTGCGGGTGTGGCTTCTTATGGTTCCGCCCTTACGGCGGGTCACTTTTTCCAGACGCCCGGAATGCCGGCCCAGAAAAAGTAACCAAAAAGGCTTGCTCCAACGTCCGGCCCGCTCGCTAAAGCTCGGGGTTCCTTCGCTCCGGAATCCATCCGGGGCATCGATTCCGGTTTGCTTCGCTGCACCTCCTTTCGATGTCCTCCCCGGATGAATCCCTCCACTCAGCCTCCCGACGTCGCCCGCGGATCAAGATCAAAAGCTGCACTCGAGCTAACGCTCATTGTGTTGAGTGGGGGAAGAGCGTGCGGTTGGCTTTGGATTTGTGGTGGATTTGCCCCTCATCGGAACGCCGCCCGCCCAGCCCTCTCCCGAGGGCGAGGGAGCCGATTTGTGTGCTTTTCAAAGCCTGAGTTCGACTAGGTATCGCACGTCGGCGTAGTTCGCCCAAGCACCCCGGTCAGTCCCCTCTCCCTCCGGGAGAGGGTTAGGGTGAGGGGCTTTTGATCTGGTTTGGCTTTTGATCTAGCTTTTGATGTTGCTCTTGCTCTTAGCCCCCTTCGGCAGGCCGAGCGAAGGTGTTCATCCGGGGGTTAGGCGCGCAGCGCCGTGCGGCGAAGCCGCATTCATCGAGAGGAGGTGCAGCGTAGCAAACCGTAGGCGATGCCCCCGGATGGACGCCGTAGCGAGGGAACACTGAGCCTCAGCGAAGTGCCGTACGCCGGGGGCAAAGCCTTTTGGTTCCTTTTTGGCGTTTGAAAAAGGGACTCGCTGTAAGAGCGAAACCGCCAGCGGCAGCACCCACAGCAACGGATATGCCCCGTATCCAAACATTGACCCACCACTGCACCATGCGTAGCCTTGCGCCTTCGAGGTTCTTCGGCATTGCCGAAGCTAAGAAGGGAACGCGGTCAATGCCGCGGCTGCCCCCGCAACTGTGAACGGTGATATTCGCTGCCACGCCACTGCAAGCTCAAACCACAGAGCCCGCGGGAAGGCGCAGCGAATGCCAGGCCCAGCGCCTGAACACCGTCAGCCAGGAGACCTGCCTCGTCACAGATTCTCAATTCAACCGGGCGGGGTGATCCGGTGGCGAACTCTCCAGGCACGCACGCGCGGTGCCGGTTCTCGTCCCGTATGCCCGCCACTTTGCCAAAGGGCATACCGATGAAAACACTGGCCAAACTCCCTGTCACCATCGTCACCGGCTTCCTCGGCTCGGGCAAAACCACGCTGCTGCGGCACATGCTCGACAACGCGCAGGGCCGCCGTATTGCGGTGATCGTCAACGAGTTTGGCGAGTTGGGCATCGACGGTGAAATCCTCAAGCAATGCACCATCGGTTGCACCGAAGAAGAAGCCACCGGCCGCGTCTATGAACTGGCCAACGGCTGCCTGTGCTGCACCGTTCAGGAAGAGTTCTTTCCGGTAATGCGCGAGCTGGTTGCCCGTCGCGGTGACCTCGACCATATCCTCATCGAAACCTCTGGCCTGGCCCTGCCAAAACCGTTGGTGCAAGCCTTCCAGTGGCCGGAAATCCGCAGCGCCTGCACGGTTGACGCGGTGATCACCGTGGTCGACAGCCCGGCCGTGGCCGCTGGCACCTTCGCCGCGTTCCCGGATCAAGTCGATGCCCAGCGCAAACTCGACCCGAACCTGGATCACGAATCGCCGCTGCACGAATTGTTCGCCGACCAACTGGCCAGCGCCGACCTCGTCATCCTCAACAAATCCGATTTGATCAGCCCTGAAGACCTGGCGCGCGTACGCCTGGAAGTCGCTGAAGAGCTGCCGCCAGCGGTGAAGATCATCGAAGCCAGCAGTGGTCGCGTGCCGCTGGACGTACTGATCGGCCTCGGCGCCGGTTCCGAAGAACACATCGACAGCCGTCACAGCCATCACGATCATCACCACGACGGTGATGACGACCACGATGACCACGATCACGACGCCTTCGATTCGATCTCCATCGAACTGCCGCAAGCCGACGAAAGCCTGTTGCTCGACGCGCTGACGCAACTGGTGGTCAAGCACGGCATCCTGCGTGTGAAGGGCTTTGCGGCGATCCCGAACAAGCCGATGCGCTTGCTGATTCAAGGCGTGGGCACGCGTTTCGACAAGCATTTCGACCGTCAGTGGGGCGCCGATGAAGCGCGCGTCACGCGTCTGGTGTTGATCGGTCAGGAACTCGACGCCGCGCAACTCGAAGCGCAACTGCGCGCTGCGCTCAGCGTTTAACCCATGCACCTGCTCAGGACCCAGCCCGGCGGTTTCGTCTCGGATGACAACATCGCGGACCTGGGGCAAACCCCCGCCGAGCTGGTGATCCTGTGCAGCGGCGATTCCAGCCTGGCGCTGCTCGCCGAAGCTGCGCAGCAATTGCCCGAGGATTATCCGAGCCTGCGCCTGGCCAATCCCATGCAGGTGCAGAATCACGCTTCGGTCGACCTCTATGTCGATGAGGTGCTGCGTCACGCCAAAGTCATTCTGATCTCGCTGCACGGCGGTATTGCCTATTGGCGTTACGGAGTCGAGCGTTTGATCGAGTTGTCAGAGCGCGGCGTGCAGGTGATTCTGGTGCCGGGTGATGATCGTCCCGATCCGGAGCTCAGTGACCTGAGCACCGTCAACGCCGAGGATCGTGACCGGCTCTGGCAGTTTCTGCGACAGGGCGGCATGGGCAACGCAGTGGATTTCTTTCATTGCCTGGCCAGCCGTTGGCTCGCCCGCGATTACCCGTGGGGCGAACCACAATCCCTGCCACGCACGGCGATTTACCATCCACAAAAAATCAGCGCCGCACTGAGTGACTGGCAGGCCGATTGGCGGCCCGATCAACCGGTCGCGGCGGTGCTGTTTTACCGCTCGCACTTGCAGGCGGCGAACACCGCGTTCATCGATGTTTTCTGCCAGCGCTTGCAAGCGGCAGGGCTGAACCCTTTACCGATTGCGGTGGCGAGTCTGAAAGAGCCCGGCTGTCTGTCGGTGGTCGAGGACTGGCTGGATGAAGTCGAGGCGGGGGTGATTCTCAACACCACCGGTTTTGCTCAGTCGAGTCCCGAAGCGCCGCACTTGCGGCCGTTTCGCCGCAACATTCCGGTGATTCAGGCGATCTGCGCTCAGGACAACGAACCCGGTTGGCGCGAGAGCGAGCAGGGCCTCGGCCCGCGGGACCTGGCGATGCACATCGCCTTGCCGGAACTCGACGGACGCATCATCAGCCGCCCGATCAGCTTCAAGGATCTGGCCTGGCGCAGCGAGCGCAGTCAGTCCGACGTGGTCTGCTATCGGGCGCAACCCGAACGCATGGATTTTGTCGCAGAACTGGCACGACGCTGGATCGATCTGGCGCGGGTACCGAATGCCGAGAAACGCATTGCGCTGATTCTCGCCAACTACCCGACTCGCGACGGGCGCATCGGCAATGGTGTCGGCCTCGACACGCCGGCGGCAGCGCTGAATATCTTGCGGGCGTTGCAGGCCGAGGGTTATCCGGTAACGGCCGAGTTGCCGGACAGCGGCACATCGCTGATCCAGCAATTGCTCGGTGGCGTCAGCAATGATCTCGACACCATCGATTTGCGCCCGTGCCAGCAAAGTCTGGCGATGGACGATTACCTGACGATGTTCAACGCACTGCCCGAGGCCAATCGCGCGGCAGTGATCGAGCGCTGGGGCCCGCCACAAAACGATCCGATGTGCCGCGACGGGCGCTTGATGATCGCCGGGTTGCGCTTTGGCCTGACGTTCGTCGGCATCCAACCGGCGCGCGGTTATCAGGTCGATCCGAGCGCGGTGTACCACGACCCGGATCTGGTGCCGCCGCACGGTTATCTGGCGTTCTATTTCTGGCTGCGCAACACCTATGGCGCCCACGGCGTGATCCACGTTGGCAAACACGGCAACCTTGAATGGCTGCCGGGCAAGGGCGTCGGCCTCTCGGAACACTGTTGGCCGGACGCGCTGCTTGGGCCGTTGCCGAATATCTATCCGTTTATCGTCAACGACCCGGGCGAGGGCGCCCAGGCCAAACGGCGCACGCAAGCGGTGATCATCGATCACCTGATGCCGCCGCTGACCCGCGCCGAAACCTATGGTCCGCTGCGTAATCTGGAACTGTTGGCCGACGAATATTACGAAGCGCAGCTGCTCGATCCTCGCCGCGCCCGCGAATTGCAGCGCGATATTTTGCAACTGGTGCGCGATACGCAGATCGACCGCGAACTGCAACTGGATGCCGCGATGGACAGCGATGCCGATGCCGCGATCTGGCTGCCGCGTCTGGACACGTATCTGTGTGATTTGAAGGAATCGCAGATCCGCGATGGCTTGCACATTTTTGGCGAATCACCCTCCGGGCGTTTGCGTATCGATACCTTGTTGGCGTTGCTGCGCATTCCGCGCGGCGATGGCAAAGGGGCGCAGTCGAGCCTGTTGCGGGCGCTGGCCAAGGCGTTTGAACTGGGTTTTGATCCGCTGGATTGTGCGCTGGCTGAGCCGTGGGTTGGTCCGCGTCCCATCGAACTGCAAACCGTGACCGATGAAGTCTGGCGCACCGCCGGCGACACCCGCGAACGCCTCGAACTGTTCGCCGCCGAACTGATCTCTGAAACCCTGCACGGTATCTGTGGGAGCGAGCCTGCTCGCGAAGGCGCCGTGTCAGCTGTCATGGAATTACCTGATCCACCGCTTTCGCGAACCGGCTCGCTGCCACAGGGCCCGGGGTGGTCTGATGTACATCTGATCATCCAGGGTTTGCGCGAAGTCGTCGCCCCGCGCCTCGACGCCTGCGGTCCGGCAGAAATGCGCGGCTTGCTCGATGCCCTCAGCGGCCGTTTCGTCCCGGCTGGCCCGAGCGGTGCGCCGAGTCGCGGCCGCCTCGACGTACTGCCTACAGGGCGCAACTTTTACTCTGTTGACGTGCGCAACCTGCCGACCACCACCGCGTGGCGCATCGGGTTCCAGTCGGCCACGCTGATTCTCGAGCGACACCTGCAGGACCACGGCGACCATCTGCGCCAACTTGGCCTGTCGGTATGGGGCACGGCGACGATGCGCACTGGCGGTGATGACATTGCCCAGGCCATGGCGCTGATGGGCGTGCGCCCGGTGTGGGTCACGGGCAGCCAGCGAGTCGACGATTTCGAGATCCTGCCGCTGAGCCTTCTGGACCGACCGCGGGTCGATGTGACGCTGCGGGTCTCCGGATTCTTCCGCGATGCGTTTGCCAACCTGATCCGTTTGTTCGACGCCGCCGTGCAAGCGGTGGCAGCGCTGGACGAACCTGACGATCTGAACCCTCTGGCCGCCAAAGTGCGTGCCGAACGCGAGGCTTTGCTGCAAACGGGCCTGGATGAAGAGGCCGCACGGCGCCAGGCCGGTTGGCGAATCTTTGGTGCCAAACCCGGTGCTTATGGCGCCGGTGTGCAAGGCGCCATCGACGGTCGTCTATGGCAGACCCGCGAGGATCTGGCCGAGGTTTACTTGAACTGGGGCGCTTACGCCTATGGCGGTGCCGATGAAGGCACCGCTGCCCGGGAACAATTCGTCCAGCGCCTGAGTCAGGTGCAAGCGGTGCTGCAGAATCAGGACAACCGCGAGCACGACTTGCTTGATTCCAACGACTATTACCAGTTCCAGGGCGGCATGCTCGCAGCCGTGGAAACCCTGCGCGGTGAAGCCGCGGCCAGTTATCACGGCGATCATAGCCAGCCGGACTTGCCGAAGATCCGCACTTTGAAAGAAGAGTTGAATCGGGTCATCCGCTCGCGTGCGGCCAATCCGAAATGGATCGACGGGGTCAAACGTCACGGCTACAAAGGTGCGTTTGAACTGGCGGCAACGGTCGACAACCTGTTTGCATTCGATGCCACCACGCAGTTGATCGATGATCATCAATACGCATTGCTGGCTGACGCTTATCTGCTTGATCCGGCCACTCGCGATTTTGTCCGCGAGCATAATCCACATGCACTGCGGGACATGACCGAACGCATGCTGGAAGCGCAGCAACGCGGGATGTGGCAGGATCCGGGGGCGTATAAAGAGGCGCTGGAGAGTTTGTTGCTGGATATAGAAGAGGATGTTTAGCGCGATCAAAAGCAACCCTCACCCCAGCCCTCCCGAAACGTCGGACCGCCCGGAGGGAGAGGGGCATTCACCTGACACCCCAAAATGCTCAAGCACACCAACGACCACGAAAGAGAAACCCCAAAGATGACCGACACCCCCCATTTCCCACTCTCCGCCGTGGTCGGCGCCGATGACCTCAAACTCGCCCTGTGCCTCACCGCCATCGACCCGAAAATCGGTGGCGTGCTGATCGAAGGCCCGCGCGGCATGGCCAAGTCGACCCTGGCCCGGGGCTTGGCGGACCTGCTCGCCAGCGGTCAGTTCGTCACTTTGCCGCTGGGCGCCACCGAAGAACGTCTGGTCGGCACCCTCGATCTCGACGCCGCCCTCAGCGATGGTCGCGCGCAGTTTTCCCCCGGCGTGCTGGCCAAGGCTGACGGCGGCGTGCTCTACGTCGATGAAGTCAATCTGCTGCCCGATCACTTGGTGGATCTTCTGCTCGACGTCGCTGCCAGCGGCACCAACGTGGTCGAGCGTGATGGCATCTCCCATCGCCACTCGGCGAAATTCGTCCTGATCGGCACGATGAACCCGGAAGAGGGCGAGCTGCGCCCGCAGTTGCTCGATCGCTTTGGCCTGAACGTCGCGCTCAGTGGCCACACAGCGCCGGCCGAGCGCGGGCAGATCATTCGTCGACGCCTCGACTTCGACAGCGACCCGCAAGCGTTCTGCACGCAGTGGGAAACCGCCCAACAAGGTTTGCGCGAGCGCTGTGAAAACGCTCGTAGCGCGTTGGCCGGCATTCCTCTGGATGATGCTGCACTGGCGCAAATCACCGAGCGCTGTTTTGCCGCCGGTGTCGATGGCTTGCGCGCCGATCTGGTGTGGCTGCGTGCGGCGCGTGCGCACGCGGCATGGCGCGCAGCTGAGGCGATTGGCGAAGAGGACATCGACGCAGTGGCCGAATTTGCCTTGCGTCATCGTCGTCGTGAACAGCCATCCTCAAGCCCTCAACAACCGGCGCAATCACCGGAAAACGCTGCAGCCAACCCGAGTGAAGGGCAGGGCCAGTGGGGCGACATGCCGGCCCCGGCCCTCGCCACGGGCAGCCGCCGCGAAATCCCGAGCTGGCCAAAAAAGCCCTAGGCATTCGCCCCCGATCCGACGCGGGGGCGAATGCCAGACCTCGTGCCGGTCGGCTCGACAACGGACGCCAGGGCAAACGTCACGCGGCTCGCAGTGGTTCAGTGAACTGGCCGGGAACGCTGCTCAAGGGGCGTCCGCAACGTCGTGAAGACCTGCTGTTCCAACTGCGCACGCGCACGCCCCATGAGTTGTGGCTGGTGATCGTCGATGCCTCGGCGTCGACGCGCCGTCATCAGGCATTGAGCGATGCCAAAGGCCTGCTCGCGCAGCTGTTCGATGACGCCTATCGACAACGTGCGCGGTTGGCATTGCTGACCGCCAGTGGTGCAACACCGAAGTGGCAGGTGCAGGGTTTGAAAGCATCCCGCGATTTGCGCACCTGGCTTGATGGCTTGGGTGCGGGCGGCGGCACGCCGTTAGTCGCGGCATTATCGCAGGCGCAGCAATGGCTGACGGTCCGGCGCAAGCGCTTTCCGGCCGAGCAACAGCGTTTGCTGGTGGTCACGGATGGACGTTTGAAAGCGTGGACAGGTTTGCCGGCGCTGGAATGCCCGGGGCTGTTGATCGACATCGAGCGTGGGCCCATCCGGTTGGGACGCGCGAAAGATCTGGCCGGGGCGCTGGATGCGGATTATCGGCATATTGATGATCTTATTCCGGCCTGAAGTCCTCTTCGCCAGCAGGTCGCTCCGAATTCACGGATTCAAACCTGTAGGAGCTGCCGAAGGCTGCGATCTTTTGATCTTGTTTTTAAAAATCAAAAGATCGTCCGATCGCGGCCCGAGCCTTCGGCAGCTCCTACAGGAGGATTTGGGGGCTGTTACAGATTTTGAAATGATTTCGAGCTGTAGGAAAAGTCACTTCAGGCTGTACGCTTCAAGGCCTTTTTTCATTTAGGATTTACATGAACACCCGCTCGGAGCCTCCCAGTCTTCAGATACGAACAACGTTCCCCTCGCGCCATGGCGCGGTCTTGACGCACTCGCAACATCCGGTTTTCCGATACACGACTATCGTTGATAACGCGGCCCCAGAGCCTTCGCGTTGCGCTTTGCCGTGCCCGGCAGCCTGAATTTACTGAATAGAGATCGAGACGTTTTATGGAATGGTTAGCGGATCCCACGGCCTGGTTAGGCTTGTTGACATTGATCGTGCTGGAACTGGTGCTGGGTATCGACAACCTGGTGTTCATCGCAATTCTTGCGGACAAACTGCCGCCGCACCAGCGTGACCGTGCGCGGATCATCGGTCTGTCGCTGGCACTGATCATGCGCCTGGGCCTGTTGGCGAGTATTTCCTGGCTGGTCACCCTCACGCAGCCGCTGTTCGAGGTGTTCGACAAGAGCTTCTCCGGTCGAGACCTGATCATGCTGTTTGGCGGTGTGTTCCTGTTGTTCAAAGCCACCATGGAGTTGCACGAACGGCTCGAAGGTCATGTCGGCGAGCGCACGAGCAATACGGCGTACGCACTGTTCTGGCCGATCGTTGCGCAGATCGTCGTGCTCGACGCCGTGTTCTCCCTCGACGCGGTGATTACTGCTGTGGGCATGGTCGATGAGCTGGCGGTGATGATGATCGCAGTGATCATCTCCATTGGCCTGATGATCGTTGCGAGCAAGCCGCTGACGCGCTTCGTCAACGCGCACCCGACGGTAATCATGCTGTGTCTGGGCTTCTTGATGATGATCGGTTTTGCCCTGACCGCTGAAGGCTTGGGCTTCCACATCCCGAAAGGCTACTTGTACGCGGCCATCGGTTTCTCGATCCTGATCGAAGTGTTCAACCAGATTGCCCGCGCTCGACGCAAACGCTCGATGCAGGGCCTGCGCCCGATTCGTGAGCGCACCGCCCACGCAGTCATGCGTCTGCTGGGCGGTCGCACACTGGCGGCGGAGGAAGTCGGCGAAGAGATTTCCGATTTGCTGGACAACGGTGATGCGCCAAGCGCCGAGCTGTTCGACCGTCGCGAGCGAGTGATGATCAGCGGTGTGCTGCAACTGGCCGAGCGGCCGATCCGCCAACTGATGACCGTGCGAGCCGACGTCGACAGTATCGACCTGGCAGACGATGCCGAGGCGATTCGTACCAAGTTGATGCACTCGTCCTACTCGCGTCTGCCGCTCATCCGTGATGGCGCCGTGGATGAACCGCTGGGCTTCGTGCACAAGAAGGAATTGCTCAAGGAATACCTGGCGGGTACCGAGCCGAATCTGGAACACCTGGCGCGCAAGACGATCAATCTGCTCGACAGCTATTCGATCCTCAACGCACTGGAACAGATGCGCGCGGCATCGACCCACATTGCATTCGTGGTCAATGAGTTCGGCGATTTTGTCGGCGTGCTGACCATGACCGACATCCTTGAATCGATTGCCGGTGAGTTGCCCGATGCCAGCGAAATCGAAGGCCCGGACGTGGTCGAGGAGCAGGGCGGGTTCGTTGTCAGCGGCGCATTGAACCTGACGCGTGTGCGTCAGCGCACCGGGTTCGGCGCCGAACCCACCGAGGATTATCAGACCATGGCCGGGCTGGTAATGAGTTTGCTAGATCGGTTGCCGATGAAGGGCGATCGCCTGGAATATGCCGGGTGGCAGATGACGGTCAAAGCGGTCGAGGAGCGGCGGGTGACGCGGGTGTTGTTGGTGCGTGAAACTGCGTAAATCTGACTGTCTGCGCTGACCCTGTCGCCAGCAGGCTCCCACAGGCCCCCTGAACGACGCAAACCCTGTAGAAGCTGCGGCACGCTGCGATCTTTTGATCTGTTTTTTTTAAAACCAGCGTCAAAAGATCGCAGCGTGCCGCAGCTCCTACATGGGTACCGCGCAGCTTCGAAGTGACCGACCACGCGGAATGGTGCAAAGCTGTCGCAGGGACTGACGCAACCACACAACGTCATGTCGCTGCTTGCGCGGCACCGCCGGTGCCTTGGTCTTGCCGATGTGCCGGGCAAAGTCCGCTGCCAGCGTTTCCTCTGTACCAATCCCCTTGAGCGTCTTGACCAGCCTGCCGTGCTTGTAGAACAGCACGGTCGGCGTGCCCGTAACCAGTGGATGGCGCGGCGATTCACGGGTGTTCAGCATGTAGATATTCGCCCGCAGCCGATACGGCGCGGCAATCTTGCGAAACACCGGCCCGGCCGATTCACAGGCGGGGCAGTGCTCGCTGGCGAAATACAGGATCACCGGGCGCCAGGTTTTCAGGGCTTTGCGGTAGACCGGAGCCAGATCTGAACTCGGGATGACGGCGTTCATTGAAATCTCCTTTTCCAACGACCTCGAAGGTTCATGACGTTAAAGGAGGTCGAAAGGACCGTCTACTGTCAGAAATTACAGGTGTATCTCTCCCTGCCAAGTTTTTTCCCACGGATAGGCAAGACCAACCCGACGCGAAACGCAGAAATGCGGAATGTTGCGACGTGATACCTTTTTTACTCAGCAGAAAATATGCGGGGGGCCAATCGATAGGCATCGAACATGCATTGGAGTGCTATTTTAAACACCACTAAAAGCACTCCAAGGAGCACTTCATGACACATATCGTTCTTTCTAACGTTGTAGCGAGTATTTCCGAATTGAAAAGAAATCCCATGGGTACCGTGGCCGCTGGCGGTGGCCAATCCGTCGCGATTCTCAACCGAAATGAGCCGGCGTTCTACTGCGTCCCCGCCAAGGAGTACGAGGCGCTGATGAATCGTCTGGAGGATCTGGAGTTGATCGCACTGTGCAAGGAGCGAGAAAACGACCCAACCATCAAGGTTTCGATTGATGACCTATGAGCTGGAGTTTTCCGAGAAGGCCTGGAAAGAATGGACAAGACTTGAAGCTGGACTCAAAGAACAATTCAAAAAAAAGCTGAAGGATCGACTGATTAATCCGCATGTTCCCGCAGACCGGCTCAGAGGGCTGGGGGCGGCTTACAAAATCAAACTCAGAAGCGCTGGCTATCGAATGGTTTACCGCGTCAAAGATGAAGTTTTGATCGTGACTGTTATTGCGATTGGCAAAAGAGAGCGGGGTGACGTTTACGAAAACGCGGCCAAACGCTAAACACCCTCTCGAAAGATATCCAAGCCTTTTGACAATGCATGTTTTTCGCCCGCCGGCGCACCAAACGGGAACCCACTACCCGCACCTTGTGGCCTACGGTAGCGCGCCAAAGCGCAACCTTGCGTAACGCCCCCTTTTTGCACTTTGTGCATGTGCTTGATTCCAAAAACATTTAAACCCAGTGCAGATTCTTCCCAAGTCCTGTGGCACACTTTCTGCTGTCTATTCCGTAGTAACAAACCGTCTTCCGGTATAGCGGAATAAACATCATCCTGGAGTGCTTGCCATGCATCGCCGACCTTCCTTGTTCAAAGCATGTATTTTTGTTCTCGCGGCTTCGTCCTCTGCCATGGGCCTGGCCCAGGCCGCCGATGGCAAGCTCGACAGTGTCCTGGCCCGTGGGAAATTGATTGTGGGGACCGGCAGCACCAATGCGCCGTGGCATTTCCAGGGGGCGGACGGCAAGTTGCAGGGTTTTGATATCGACATCGCCCGGATTGTGGCCAAGGGTTTGTTCAACGACCCGAGCAAGGTCGAGTTCGTTGTGCAGTCGTCCGATGCGCGAATTCCCAACCTGCTGACCGACAAGGTCGACATGAGCTGTCAGTTCATCACTGTCACTGCCAGCCGTGCCCAGCAAGTGGCGTTCACCCTGCCTTATTACCGCGAAGGCGTCGGCCTGCTGCTGCCGAACAACAGCAAGTACAAGGAAATCGAAGACCTGCAGGCCGGCGGGGACGGGGTCACCGTTGCCGTTCTGCAAAACGTCTACGCCGAAGAGTTGGTGCACCAGGCACTGCCCAAAGCCAAGGTTGATCAGTACGACAGCGTCGATCTGATGTATCAGGCAGTGAACTCCGGTCGCGCCGATGCCGCCGCCACCGACCAGTCTTCGGTCAAATACCTGATGGTGCAGAACCCTGGCCGTTATCGCAGCCCGACTTATGCGTGGAGCCCACAGACCTACGCCTGCGCGGTCAAACGCGGCGATCAGGACTGGCTGAACTTCGTCAACACCGCGCTGCATGAAGCCATGACCGGCGTTGAATTCCCGACTTACGCCGCTTCATTCAAACAATGGTTCGGCGTTGACCTGCCATCGCCCGCGATCGGTTTCCCAGTCGAATTCAAATGATCCCGTGAGAGCGGGGCGATTCAAATCGCCCCGCTCAAGGTACTGCTGACCATGAACTATCAGTTGAACTTTGCCGCCGTGTGGCGCGATTTCGACACCTTGCTGGCGGGGCTCGGTCTGGGCTTGCAGTTGGCACTGGTGTCGATCGCCATCGGCTGCGTGATCGGCCTGCTGATGGCGTTTGCCTTGCTGTCGAAGCATCGCGCCTTGCGGGTGCTGGCATCGGTGTACGTCACGGTGGTCCGTAACACGCCGATTCTGGTGTTGATTCTGTTGATCTACTTTGCGTTGCCAAGTCTTGGGATTCGTCTGGACAAGATTCCCTCGTTCATCATCACGCTGTCGTTGTATGCCGGCGCCTACCTGACCGAAGTGTTCCGGGGCGGTTTGCTGAGCATCCCCAAAGGGCAGCGCGAAGCCGGGCTGGCGATCGGCCTCGGCGAATGGCAGGTCAAGGCCTACGTCACCGTGCCGGTGATGCTGCGTAACGTGCTGCCGGCGCTGTCGAACAACTTTATTTCGCTGTTCAAGGACACTTCGCTGGCCGCCGCGATAGCGGTGCCAGAGCTGACTTATTACGCGCGCAAGATCAACGTCGAAAGCTACCGGGTGATCGAAACCTGGCTGGTGACCACGGCGTTGTATGTCGCGGCCTGTTACCTCATCGCCATGCTGCTGCGTTATCTCGAGCAGCGTCTGGCGATCCGCCGATAGGAGGCTGTGATGTACGAATCCCCCAGTTGGTTGAATGAATTGTGGATCGCCCGCGAAACCTTGTGGCAGGGCTTTCTGACCAGCGTGCAGGTGTCGGCGCTGGCGATATTGTTCGGCACGTTGCTCGGCGTCGTCACCGGCCTGGTGCTGACTTACGGCAGATTCTGGATGCGTGCGCCGTTCCGGTTTTACGTCGACATCATTCGCGGTACGCCGGTGTTTGTGCTGGTGCTGGCCTGCTTCTATATGGCGCCAGCGGCCGGCTGGCAGATCAGCGCGTTTCAGGCCGGTGCGTTAGGGCTGACGCTGTTCTGCGGCTCGCACGTTGCGGAAATCGTGCGCGGTGCATTGCAAGCGTTGCCGCGCGGGCAGATGGAAGCGGGCAAGGCGATTGGCCTGACGTTTTACCAGTCGCTCGGTTACGTGCTGCTGCCACAAGCGCTGCGGCAGATCCTGCCGACGTGGGTCAACTCGTCCACCGAAATCGTCAAGGCCTCGACCTTGCTTTCGGTTATCGGCGTGGCCGAATTGCTCCTCAGCACCCAACAGATCATCGCCCGGACCTTCATGACGCTGGAGTTCTATCTGTTCGCCGGTTTTCTGTTCTTCGTCATCAACTACGGCATCGAATTACTCGGCCGGCACATTGAAAAGCGGGTGGCCTTGCCATGACTGAAGCTCAACTTTCCAACGCTGCAAACGGCCAGCCGTTGCTGGATATTCGCGGTCTGCACAAGCAATACGGCGCAGTCGAAGTGCTCAAGGGTGTCGACCTCAGCATGCAACGAGGCAACGTCGTGACGCTGATCGGTTCCAGCGGTTCGGGCAAAACCACCTTGCTGCGCTGCGTGAACATGCTCGAAGAGTTTCAGGGCGGGCAGATCCTGCTCGACGGTGAGTCCATCGGTTACGACGAGATCAATGGCAAGCGCGTGCGGCATGGCGAGAAAGTCATCGCTCGTCATCGGGCGATGACGGGTATGGCATTCCAGCAATTCAACCTGTTCCCGCATTTGACTGCGTTGCAGAACGTCACCCTGGGCCTGCTCAAGGTGAAGAAAATGCACAAGGACGAAGCCGTGGTGCTGGCCGAGAAATGGCTGGAGCGGGTCGGCCTGCTGGAGCGCCGCAATCACTTTCCCGGCCAGTTGTCTGGCGGCCAGCAACAGCGCGTGGCAATTGCCCGGGCGATTGCGATGAACCCGAGCCTGATGCTGTTCGACGAAGTCACTTCAGCCCTCGACCCCGAGCTGGTTGGCGAAGTGCTCAGCGTGATCAAGGGGCTGGCCGAAGACGGCATGACCATGCTGCTGGTGACCCACGAGATGCGCTTCGCTTTCGAGGTCTCGGACAAAATCGTATTCATGAATCAGGGGCGGATCGAAGAGCAGGGGCCTCCCAAGGAACTGTTCGAACGCCCGCAATCGCCGCGTCTGGCTGAGTTCCTCAAAAACACGCGGTTTTAATTTTTATCAGGAGAAATACCCATGAGCATTACTCGTTACGGCACCGGCAGCACCGCCGCAGGCGGCCAGCCTCGTCCATTCGCGCGCGCCGTTGAAGCTGATGGCTGGCTGCACGTTTCCGGTCAGGTGCCAGCGGTGGATGGCGAGATCATTGTTGGCGGCATCGTCGAGCAGACCCACCAGACCATGAAGAACCTGATCGCGATTCTCGAAGAGGCCGGGTATGGCCTTGAAGACGTGGTGCGTGCCGGGGTGTGGCTGGATGATCCCCGGGATTTCAGCAGTTTCAACAAGGTCTTTGGCGAGTACTTCAAACCGGAACATGCGCCGGCGCGGGCCTGTGTGCAGGCGAGCATGATGGTTGATTGCAAGGTCGAGATCGACTGCATCGCTTACAAGAAGAAGGCCTGATCGACGGTGGCTCTTGTAGGAGCTGCCGAAGGCTGCGATCTTTTGGCATTTTTGGATATGTCACAAGGCAAGATCAAAAGATCGCAGCCTGCGGCAGCTTCTACATGGAGATTTTTGAGTGAGAGCTGACATGACCGAAGACACCATCAAGCGCCGGGCACGCGGTCTGGACCGGGCGTTCGATATTCTCGATTTCCTCAAGGAGATCGGCCAGCCGCTGCGTCCGAACGACATCGCCAACGGTATCGGCAGCCCGAAATCCACGGTCTACGAACTCGTCGCGTCCCTGCTGGAGCGACGGATTCTGGAGCCGGTGGGCAAGGACGGTCACGTCTATCTGGGCCGGCAGTTGTATTTTCTCGGACAGGCGCATTTGCGCCATTTCGACCTCAGTCGCGAGGCCGATCATGCCTTGCAGGAGATCGTCAGCCAGACCCGCGAAACCGCCCAGATGTGCCTGCTCAACGGGCGCAAATACACGGTGGCGTTGATGAAGGAGGGCGAGCGGCATTTCCGTATCTCTTCCGATATCGGCGAAAACGCGCCGATCCCCTGGACCGCGTCCGGGCGTCTGTTGCTCGCGCATCTGAGTGATCAGCAAATCATCGACCTGATCGACGAAGGCGACTACATCCTGCCCGACGGCGAGCGGTTGCCGCTGGAGCGCTTTCTGGCGGAAATTCGTCAGGCCGGCATCGATGGATTCTTCTCCTTCGACAGCGTCGCCGACACCTTCACCCACTGCTTCGCGGCACCGGTCAAAGACGCTGCCGGCGTAGCCATTTGCACCTTGTGCATCGTCGCCCCGCGGGCCGATGCCAAGACCCATTACAACGACTATCGCCGGGTATTGATCGAGAGCGCCAACAGCCTCGCTCGGCGCATCAACGAATAACCGCGGCTGCCTGCGGCCGCGAATGAATGCGAGGAGTTTGACCATGACGACTGCCATCAATACTGCTGTGGAAAAGGGCGACGCCGCCATCGGCGCGCACCTGGTGCGAGACGTCAGCCTGCCAGCGCTGGTGCTGCACCGCGAAGCGCTGGAGCACAACATTCGCTGGATGCAGGCATTCGTCAGCGACAGCGGCGCCGAACTCGCGCCCCACGGCAAAACCAGCATGACCCCGGCCCTGTTCAAGCGTCAGCTCGACGCCGGTGCGTGGGGCATCACCCTCGCCAGCGCCACTCAAACCCGCGCGGCTTACGCCCACGGTGTGCGTCGTGTGCTGATGGCCAATCAATTGGTCGGCACGCCGAACATGGCGCTGATCGCCGATCTGCTGGCGGATCCGTCGTTCGACTTCTATTGCATGGTTGATCACCCGGAAAACGTTGCCGATCTCGGCGCTTACTTCGCCTCGCGCGGTGTGAAGCTCAACGTGATGATCGAGTACGGCGTGGTCGGTGGTCGATGCGGTTGCCGCAGCGAACAGGAAGTTATTGAGCTGGCCAAGGCAATCAGCGCGCAGCCGGCGCTGGCGCTGACCGGCATCGAAGGATATGAGGGCGTGATCCACGGTGATCACGCGGTCAGCGGCATCCGCGAATTTGCCGCGTCGTTGGTGCGCCTGGCCGTGCAGTTGCAGGACAGCGGTGGGTTCGCCATCGCCAAACCGATCATCACGGCGTCGGGCTCGGCTTGGTACGACCTGATTGCCGAATCGTTCGAGGCGCAGAACGCTGCTGGCCGCTTCCTCAGCGTGTTGCGACCGGGCAGTTATGTGGCGCACGACCATGGCATCTACAAAGAGGCGCAGTGCTGCGTGCTCGATCGTCGCAGTGATCTGCACGAAGGTCTGCGTCCGGCACTGGAAGTGTGGGCGCACGTGCAGTCGCTGCCGGAGCCGGGTTTTGCGGTGATTGCACTGGGCAAGCGTGATGTGGCGTACGACGCCGGGCTGCCGGTGCCGCTGCTGCGTTACCCGGCCGGTGTGGTGCCGGCGGTGGGCAAGGACGTTGGCGCGTGCAAGGTCACGGCAGTGATGGATCAGCATGCATTCATGACGGTGGCGCCGGGAGTTGAGCTGCGCGTTGGTGACATCATTTCCTTTGGTACATCCCACCCCTGCCTGACCTTTGACAAATGGCGCGTGGGCTTGCTGGTGGATGAGCAGTTGTCGGTGATCGAAACCATGGAGACGTGTTTCTAGGGCTTCAGACCGAGGCGCTGCCATTCGCGAGCAGGCTCGCTCCCACAAGGATCGCATTCCAACTGTGGGAGCGAGCCTGCTCGCGAAAGTGTTTGTCCAGACACCATCGATCATCCAGAGACACCACAAAAAATGACCACTCTCAGCCCCCTGGGCCCCAACACCCCACGCATCGCCCTGATCGGCGAATGCATGATCGAACTTCAGCAGCGCGCCGACGGCAGCCTGCAGCAAAGCTTCGGCGGCGATACCCTCAACACCGCCGTCTACCTGTCGCGCGCCATGAGCGATAAAGCGCAAGTCGACTACGTCACCGCGCTGGGCGATGACAGCTTCAGCGACGCCATGTGTCAGAGTTGGTCGAGCGAAGGCATCGGCCTCGATCTCGTACAGCGCTTGCCCGGACGCTTGCCGGGTCTGTATTGCATCCAGACCGACGCCAACGGCGAGCGACGCTTTCTCTACTGGCGCAACGAGGCGGCCGTCCGCGATTGCTTTACCACTGCCGCAGCCGAGCCGATTCTGGCGGCGTTGGCGGATTACGACGTGCTGTATTTCAGCGGCATCACCCTGGCCGTGCTCGGTGCGCAGGGCAGGGAAAGATTGATCCAGACCCTGATCGATGCTCGCCAGCATGATGCGCGAATCGTCTTCGACAACAACTACCGGCCACGTTTATGGGCGTCAGTGGCAGAGGCACGTGCGGCTTATCGCAGCGTGTTGCCGCACATCGATCTGGCGTTGCTGACCGTGGATGACGAGCAGGCGCTGTTTGGCTTCAGTGACTGCGATGCGGTGTTCGAAGCTTACGCGCAGATTGGCACGCCGGAAGTGGTGCTCAAGCGCGGCGCTGAGGCGTGCCTGATTCGGTGTGACGGTGAGGCGTTTGCAGTGCCGGCACAGAAAGTCGAGAAAGTCGTGGACACCACGGCGGCGGGGGATTCGTTCAGTGCGGCTTATCTGGCGAGTCGTTTGCTGGGTGGAAGTCCAGAGGATGCGGCCGAGGCCGGCCATCGATTGGCAAGCCAGGTGATTCAGGTGCCGGGGGCATTGATTCCGAGGTAAAAGGTGGATGGCCGCTTGCTGCGCAATCGTTCGCGAGCAGGCTCGCCCTCACAAGGATCAGCGGTGTGCAGGCAACAACCTTGTGGGAGCTGGCTTGCCAGCGATGAGGCCCGAAAGCCAACCATTCAATCCCGGTAAAACACCTGCACCAGGTGATAGCCGAATTTGCTCTTGATCGGCCCATGCACCGTGCGCAGCGGCTTCTTGAAGATCACCGCATCAATCGCACCGACCATCTGCCCTGGGCGAACTTCACCCAGATCGCCGCCGCGCTTGCCGGACGGGCACGTCGAGTATTTCTTCGCCAATACATCAAACGCTTCACCCTTGGCGATGCGTTGTTTGAGCTGTTCGGCCTCTTCGGCGGTTTTCACCAGAATGTGGCGGGCTTGGGCTTTCATCGTGCGGTACCTGATAACGGGGTGACGGCGGGGCGCGGATTATGCCTCAACTCAAGGCGTCTCGCTGATCATCGTGCGGATCTTGCTGGCCAGCAGCTCAATCGAAAACGGCTTGGCCACCATGTCCATGCCGTCCTCAAGAAAGCCCTGACGCTCGGCAGCCTTCTGCGCATACCCGGTCATGAACAGCACCTTGAGCTTCGGATGATGCTGGCGTGCGATTTCCGCCAGTTGCCGCCCGTTCATGCCCGGCAGCCCGACGTCGGTGATCAGCAGATCGACGCGCACATTCGACTCCAGCAAAGGCAGGGCGGTCCTGGCGTCCTCGGCCTCGTAGCCGTTGTAGCCCAGCTCCCTGAGCAGATCGAGCACCAGCATGCGCACCGCCGGGTCGTCTTCGACCACCATCACGGTTTCCCCGGCGGCGATGGGCGCAGGTTGCTCAACGAGTTCAGCCTCCGGGCTTTCTCGCTCGCTGCCATGCAGGCGCGGCAAGTACAGACGCACGCAAGTACCCTGGCCCGGCAGGCTGTCGAGGCTGACATGGCCGCCCGACTGCTGCGCAAAACCATAGATCATCGACAATCCCAGACCGGTGCCCTGGCCGATGGGCTTGGTGGTGAAAAACGGATCGAATGCCTTGGAAAGTACCGAGGGCGTCATGCCGCTGCCGTTGTCGCTGACCGCCAGCATCAGGTAATCGCCGGCCTTGACCGGTTCCAGCGTGGTGATGTCATTGCCATCGAGATAAACGTTGGCCGTTTCGATCAGCAATTCACCGCCATCGGGCATGGCGTCGCGGGCGTTGATCACCAGGTTGAGCAGGGCATTTTCCAGTTGGCTGACGTCGGTGCTGACAGGCCAGAGGTTTTCTGCGAGGCGTAACGTGAGCGCGATCGGATCGCCCTTGGTGCGACGGATCAGATCTTCCAGCGAATGGATCAGCGCGTTGACGTCGAGGGTTTTGCGATCCAGTGACTGGCGCCGCGAAAACGCCAGCAGGCGGTGTGTCAGCGCAGCGGCACGGTTGGCGGACGACACGGCGGCTTCGGTAAAACGCCCGATTTCGTCGGCCCGACCATTGGCGATATAGCGTTGCATCAGGTCGAGGCTGCCGATAATCCCGGTGAGCATGTTGTTGAAGTCATGGGCGATGCCGCCGGTGAGCTGACCGACCGCTTCCATCTTCTGAGCATGGCGCAACGCATCTTCGGCGCGCTCGCGTTCGAACATCTCGTTCTGCAAGCGCTCATTGGCCTGGGCCAATTGTTCGGTGCGGGCGCTGACGCGTTCTTCAAGTGTCTCGTTGAGATTGCGCAGCGCCTCTTCGGTTTTCTTGCGCTCGGACTCGTCGATCACAAAGATGTAGAAGCCGTTGACCGCGCCATCCGCTCCGTGGCGGGGCAAGTAGTTCATCAGCGCATGCCGGGTGCTGCCGTCGCGATGGGGCGTGTACAGGCTGAACGAGCAGGGTCTTCCGGCCAGCGCCTCGCCGATGTACGGCGAACGCAGGAAATAGGCCTCTTCGCCGATCACCTCGCGAATGGTGCGGCCATACAGCTCTTGCGGCGTCAGACCGTACCAGTCGAGATACGCCGCGTTATTCAGGCGAAAGCGTTCTTCGTGGTCGACATAGCTGATCAGGATCGGCATGGCGTTGATGACCAGTTGTAATTCGTTTTGACTCTGGCGCAATGCATGTTCGTTCTGTTTTCGCTCGGTCAGATCCAGGGCTGCACCGAGAAAACGCACCGGCCGGCCATGATGATCCTTGTAGCAGCGACCGCGAGCGAATACCCAGCGCTGCTCGCCGCCGGGCAACAGCAAGCGGTACTCCTCGGCGTATTCCGTGCCGTGGGTGATGCAATGTTTGATGCTGCGGGCCAGCAGCGCTCGGTCTTCGGGGTGAACGCCGTTCAGATAATCGCTGATGGGCAATTGCCCGGCGCGGGCCGGATCAATGCCGTGCAACTGAGCAAAGTGCGCGTCGGCAATAAAGCGATCTTCACCGATGTCCCAGTCCCAGGTGCCGACCGCATCGGTGGCGGCGAGCGCCAGTTGCAGTCGCTCTTCGGTGTTGCGCTGAACCCTGAGGCTCTCGTCCGAACGCTGCTGCAACTCCAGAGCGATGCGCCGCCGTTCGTTGGTTTCAATCGCGGTGACGAGGATCCCGGCTACCTGTGCGTTTTCATCACGGATCGGGCTATACGTCAGATCAAGCCAGAACTCTGAATCCTTGCCATCGTGTTGCAGGGTGATGCGCTGTTCACTGTAGGTGCGTACCTGACCTTGTAGGACGGCGCTGTAAATCGGGTCGGTAAAGTCTCGAAGTTCGGGCCATATCTGGTGCGCCGGCTGTCCGAAAGCGTGCGGGTGCTTGCTCCCGGCGAGCAGGGCAAAGCCGTTGTTGTAGATCTGCGTCAACTCCGGCCCCCACATCAGCAACATCGGCATCGGCGAGTGAATCACGATGTCCACCGCGGTGCGCAGGCTCTGCGGCCAGGTGCCTGCAGCGCCCAGAGGGCTGCGGCTCCAATCGGTACGGGCAATCAGTGCCTGGGCGTCGTTGCTGGTTGGTACAGCGTTCATCGTTGCATCCTGAGCGTCAGTCGGTAGGGCGGCGTCTACTATCCTAATCTGGTAGACGCGCATTGGCTCGCGGCGTCACGGCGCGGGTCCTCTCTATTCATTGCAAGCTTCGCAGGTGCTTTTAGCCATGGAAATCGATGCACTGCTCAAACAACTGGCGAGTCGTCATGGTTCGGACCTGTTCCTCTCCACGGGCGCACCGCCCAGCGCACGTTTTGAAGGCGTGCTTACCCCGTTGAGCGAGCAATCATTCAAACCTGGCGAGGTGGCAACGGTAGCCACCTCCCTCATGGACGCCGAGCAGCGCAGGGAGTTCGACCGGGATCTGGAAATGAACCTGGCAATCTCGCGCCCCGGCATCGGACGCTTCCGGGTCAACATCTTTAAACAGCGCAACGATGTATCCATTGTGATCCGCAACGTCAAACTCGATATTCCGCGTTTCGAGGATCTCAAACTGCCGCCAGTATTGCTCGAAACCGTGATGCTCAAGCAGGGGCTGGTACTGTTTGTCGGCGCCACCGATTCGGGAAAATCAACCTCGCTGGCAGCCCTCATCGATCACCGCAACCGCCATAGCAGCGGACATATCGTCACCATCGAAGACCCGATCGAGTACATCCATCGCCATCAGCGGTCGATCATCAACCAGCGTGAAGTCGGGGTCGACACTCGAAGTTTTCACTCCGCGCTTAAAAATACCCTGCGCCAGGCGCCGGACGTGGTGCTGATCGGTGAAATTCGCGACCGTGAAACCATGGAGCACGCGTTGTCATTTGCCGAGACAGGGCATCTGGTTTTGTCGACGTTGCATGCTAATAACGCCAATCAGGCGTTGGATCGAATTATCAATATGTTCGCAGAAGAGCGCCGGCCGCAGTTGCTACAGGCGCTTGGTAACAACTTGAAAGCATGTATTTCGCAGCGTCTTGTGCGCACGGTTGATGGAAACCGCAGAGCTGCCGTAGAGGTGTTGCTGGGTACGCCGACCGTAGCCGATCTGGTCCGGCGTTGTGAGTTCGGGGAGCTCAAAGCCATGATGGAAAAATCCGCGGCTATGGGCATGCAGACTTTTGACTCAGCCCTGTTTGCGTTGGTATCGACGGGTGCAATTACTGAGGAAGAGGCGTTAAGGAATGCCGATTCGGTCAACAATCTGAAGTTGCGCTTGAAATTGATTGGAGAGAGCAACATTGATCGAAATTCAACGGCGGGAGAGTGGGGTTTAATGGATTGATATGCTGATCAGTAGGCTCGATATTGATTGTTGGTAATATCGCTTAATATCTTCGAAGTGGACCCGTCCAGTCTGGAAGTTGAGTATTGTCAAATTTGGCGATAAACAATTAACTTGATGGGGTTCCATAATGGATTTTAAGAAAAAAAATAAGATTTTTCAGTCATCAACTAAAGCTCTGGCTGAATTGAATGGCAAGTTGGCTGCGGATGCTGCTGAGTATCTTCAGGTAATTGATGAGCTGGAGTTGGCGCTGGAAGAGAGTAAAGAAGATCAGGTTATCAAATGGTACGCTCGCGAAGTAGCGTTGCAGGCGGGATCCTCAATGTATGAAATTTATAATCCCGGCAGACTTTTGCTTAACGACTTTCTACAAATGAATTTTGTCATTGGTATGATTAATCGGGTGGGGGCGCGTGAGCATGATGGTCTTGTTCGGGTCGGGCCTGATGAGAAAATCGAAGTCTATGGTCCGGATGGCTGGATTGACCTGCGTGCGCGCACCATCCTTGGTTGGTATGAGGAGTATACGAGGCCTTTGAAGTTGATTGCGGATATATCCCGCGCAGCAGGAGGGTATGTATGGCCGGACCTGGATATGACCCTGGACCAATGGTTTCGCTTTCATGAGATTGATCCGCCGAAAAATAACGCAGAAGTCAGGAACTTGATTGCCTTGTTGAAGTTTGATCCGGTCGTTGATAATCCCGTCAACTATTGGGAGCACTTTCAGGAGGGTGGGCAGGGATTGTTGAAACTCACGCAGGACGAATTTTCAGAGATCAGGCGGGCGACGGCAAAAATTACTTTAGGTAGGAAACTTCTCACAATATTGCACAGCATCAGCGGGCGGCCACGTATAACGCATAAGAACGCCGCTCAGCAAATAAAAAACCTGGTTACACACGCTGGCTCGCTAGTGATCGCCAGAAGATATCTCGAAGAGCTTGAATGGTTTGGCGCAAACGTACAGGAAGAGGTATCTGAGAGCGTGCTGGCCCAGCTATTGATAACGGCTATATTGCTCGACCTTAATACATCGATTGACCAGAGTATCCGACGCGGACGTGTTGCCGAGTTTGATTTGTATGCAGCGACAAACGTTGAACGACATGCCTCGTCAGTACTTCATGACCTGTCGAGCTTTTTGCAGACCAAATAATGGGTAGACGCTGCTCTGGCGCCGCTTGCGGCGCATATGTTACTGACTCGCATTGCACCAGAGTTTCTCGTATCTGGAGTACCGTCGTCAGTTACACTTGGCTCGATTGCGTGGATCAATTTCAGTCGTGGCGTGACGCTGGTTAACGCGGTTAAAACCGGCGCCGCTCAAGTGATGACCTATACCCAGATCATGGCTTACGCTGACTTGTATCCGGTAAGTGACGCGCAGAGACATCTACGGGATCTGACCATGATCGACCCGATTGTCGATTGGGCGCTGCTTAATCAAGTAGTGATGCGTGCAGAGCTTGATGAGGCGGAGGAAGCTACTACAAAACGAGCAATTGCGGCATTCGAGCAGCATGCCGAGAAGTTTAGCCAAATAGCCCAAGCCTTCTCGACAGTGCTACCTGACAGGGCGAAAATTGCCCGTGCGGCATTGAGTGTCGCGGCGCCGGGCTGCGACACTCTGGACGAAAAAGCACTTTCCGAACAAGGCGGCCAGCAGATCATGTCCATGGTTGATTTGCATCAGTCTGGCGATCTGGTTACCGGCAAGTGGGACCGGCGCACCGTCCGCTTGATCACGAACGGGGTGCCGCGACCGGCCATCAATTACAACCCTTCGGGCGTTAGTCTTTATAAGCATTACCCACAATTACTCGCGCTCAAATCCTGTGATGAGGAGATGGATCGTCAGTTGGCGGTGTATCGCAGTGATTTGGATGAGGCCATGTTGACGACCGTAAAAATGGCGTTGGCGCTGATGCCCGATACTGATCTGCACGCGTTCATGAATGCAAAGATCCACTTTCTCACCGTGCGTGGATCCGCGATCTATACGGTCACCAAGCGCATCGGCGGGCCATTGGACAAGGATTTTCAAAATGAAACACTGCAAAGCCGAGACGCTGCAACCGGTCGTTTTGGCGTTGTGATGTTTGCGACTTACAACAATGCCGTCATCTGTTATGAGCTGTTCACCTCGCGCGGAGAGTTTCGAAAAAATGACGCATTGGGTGAGTTGATTGTTCGCCAGCGAACACTGCAGCAGCGCTCAAGGATGAGTCGCCCGGCTGACCTGACATCTCAACTGCCTTTTACCTCCCTTCAGTTATTGCCGCTCAATGTGAAGTGTTACACCCATGGTGTTGCGCCAGACGCTTCGATCAGCAGTAGCATGGCCTTTATCGATAACTTTGGTGCGCTGCCCGAGCCGCAAACAACTGCGAACCCCAAGATGGGATTTTATCAGCGTATCAACGATCCCGACGTTGCACGTATCGCGGAGTTTATTGTTGCTCATCGACCGTTCCTGAATGCTCGGGAACTCAGAGAGCTAGTTCGTGTACCCACGCCTTTGGAGCTCTCCCGAGAAGAGGGCGAGCGGCTGATTACTTATTTCATCAACCTGGTGGTGCCGTTCAAGAAATGTATCGAGGACATTACATCCGGTGAACACGACAAAGTGGTAGATGGGATCTATGGTTGCTTGATGGACGGCATCGGGCTGGTGGGAACGGTCGCGGGAGCCAGTTCCAAAGTGTTGAGTATTTCAGCGAAGGCCATTTCTACAACGGCAAAAGCTGCGCGTTTTACCAAGTTGGCGTTTACCTCGGCGATTTCGCTATTCAACCCACTGGACGGCGTGCCGTCTGGCATACAGTTAGGTGGAAAACTGGTACACAAGGGTTTTTTGCGTTTCAACAAAAACTCGCATGCTCTTATCGCGAAGGCGAACAAACAGCTGCGCTCACTCAGGCCGCGACAACACCCACATGTTTTGTTTGACAATAATGGTAGCGCACAATTCGCGCTCGGCACCTGGCGCCCCCGCAGCGTAGCGAGCGATGCCGTGGCGATCCTGGCCGTGCGCCGGGACAATAAATGGTACGCCTTGAATCGTCGCGGCGACGTCTGGGGCAAACCTCTGGACGGTTTCAGGCAGAACGCGCCATTGCCATTGCCTTACCCGACAAAGACCTTGCCGGAGAGCTATTCGCGAAGCTTCATCGACAAAAGTCTGCCGCGCGCGCGAGCGAAAATCGATAATGCCCTTGAAGCCATAAGCCGTCATGACTTCAAACGCGATTGCAGTCGAGTGATGAAAATATTATTCGGGGACTCGTCATCGGTAGCCATAGATCGTTTGATTATCTACCTGCGCTTGATCCGTTTCGATTTTGCCGGGTTTTCGCTAAGCAATATTGTGCTTGACGCCATCAAGGAGAATGAAACTATCGCCGCATTCGATGTTAACGCTTATAAACGCTGGAAAAATGAAGGCGCAACCAATGGGGCTGATCAGGCTTTTGTTGAAATATATACAAAAAACCTCAACAAACATTTCATCAGCCTGGGCTTTAATCATGACGTCGTAGCCGATGATCTGATTCACGAGTTATTCCATGCGAGTGCGCAGACGGACGATGTGGGCTACGCGACTGACGCGCAGGCAGAAAAGACCGAAGGACAGCAACTGAATGTGGCAACACTGCTCAATATTGCATCGGGCTGTCTGCCGGTGTCAGAAGGCAGCACGGTTTGTCATGCGCCATCCAAAGCCTTTGAAAATGCAGATTCGCTGGCGATGGCCACTTCACTTCTGAGCCAGCTTTGCACAGACAAAGTGACGTTCGACCGCAATATGGCGGCCATCACCAGTGCTCTTGAAGCCAGTGGCGCAAACGCCATTACCGAGCCGGTTATTATCACTCTGAACAAGCCGGCGTGATTATGTAGGCCGCGATCTGACTTCCCTACCTGGCCGAATCAATCCGCCAGTTCAGGCCGATCCCGAAACTGCTCCAGCGCTTCGGGATTGGCCAATGCATCGGTGTTTTTCACCGGCTGGCCGTGCACTACGTTCCTGACGGCCAGTTCCACCACCTTGCCACTGATCGTGCGTGGAATGTCAGTGACGGCAACAATCTTCGCCGGCACATGCCGCGGTGTAGTGCTGGCGCGGATCACCTGGCGAATCTGCGCTTGCAGGCTATCGTCGAGTACCGCGCCGTCCTGCAACCGCACAAACAACACCACCCGCACATCGTCCTGCCATTGCTGCCCGATAGCCACGCTATCGAGCACTTGCGAGACTTTTTCCACCTGCCGATAAATCTCCGCTGTACCGATGCGCACGCCGCCGGGATTGAGCACGGCGTCGGAGCGGCCGTGAATCATCATTGCGCCGTGGGGCAACTCTTCGGCGTAATCGCCTTGCGCCCAGACTCCGGGGAACAGGCTGAAATAGGATTTGCGCAGCTTTTCGCCCTCTGGGTCATTCCACAGGCCGATCGGCATCGCCGGGAAGTGCCGGGTGCACACCAACTCGCCTTTTTCACCGATCACCGGCTGACCCGCGTCGTTCCACACTTCAACCGCCATGCCCAGACTCTTGCCCATGATCTCGCCGCGCCGCACGGGGGATAGCGGATTGCCGTTAACGAAGCAGGAAACGATATCGGTGCCACCGGACATCGAGGCCAGGCAGACGTCCGGTTTGAAGTCGCGGTAGACGAAATCGTAGCTCTGCGGCGACAAGGCTGAGCCGGTGCAGAGCAGGGTTTTCAGGGCGCTCAGATCATGGCTTTCGCGGGGCTTGAGGCCACTGCTTTCCAGGGTTGCGAGGAATTTTGGGCTGGTGCCGAATACGCTGACGCGCTCATCTTCCAGCAGATCCAGCAAACGCTCGGGACCTGGGTGAAATGGCGAGCCGTCATACAGCACCACGGCGCTGCCGACCGCGAGGGCCGACACCAGCCAGTTCCACATCATCCAGCCACACGTTGTGTAGTAGAACAAGCGGTCGCCGGTACCGAGGTCGACGTGTAATCCATGTTCCTTCACGTGTTGCAGCAGCACGCCGCCGGTGCTGTGCACGATGCATTTCGGCACGCCGGTGGTGCCGCTGGAATACAGCACGTACAGCGGATGGGCGAACGGCACCGGGACGAAAAACGGATCGCCGCCCGGCGTGTAGAAATCATCCCAGAGCATGACATCGGCGTGCGTTCGATAATCTTCCACGCGAGCCTGCGAGCGCGCGTAAGGCACGATGATCAGTTGTTGCAGCGACGGCAGTTGCGCAAGGATTTCATTGAGCTTGGTCGTCTGGTCGATCTCTTTGCCCGCATAGCGATAGCCGGCACAGGTGATCAGCACTTTCGGCTCGATCTGGCCGAAGCGGTCGATCACGCCATGGGTGCCGAAGTCCGGTGATGAGCATGACCAGATCGCGCCGAGGCTGGTGGTCGCGAGCATCGCCACCAGGGTCTGCCAGGTGTTTGGCATGCACGCCGCGACCCGGTCGCCGAGACCAACGCCAGCCGCTTGCAGGCTGGCCTGAAACCCCGCGACCTGGCGGGCCAGTTCGGCCCAGGTCAATTGCTCGCGCTGACCATTTTCCGCCACGCTCACGACCGCCACCGCATCATCGCGCCGGCGCAACAGGTGCTCGGCAAAATTCAGCGTTGCTCCGGGAAACCACTCGGCGCTGGGCATTTTCGCGCCTTCGCGCAGCACGGCGTCGGGCCGGGTATGGAAGCCGATGTCGAAGAAATCAACGATGGCCTGCCAGAACACTTCGCGCTGATCGATGCTCCACTGATGCAGGGCAGGGTAGTCGCCAAGGTTCAGCGAATGGCGCTGATTGACGGAGCGTCGGAACGCGTCCAAGCGCGATTTGGCGATGCGGCTGGCGTCGGGTTGCCAGAGGATGTCGGACATTGGTTTGCCTCTTGTTTTGTTGTTCATGCACATCGCCTGTGGGAGCGAGCCTGCTCGCGAAAGCATTCTGTCAGTGAATGCATAAGTGACTGACACACCGCCTTCGCGAGCGGGCTCGCTCCCCCAAGGAGAATGGCTGCGCGCAAACTTACTGCGCCAACCACCCACCATCAATATTCCACGCCGCGCCACGGACCTGGCTGCCAGCCTCGCTGCACAGAAACAACACCAGATCACCCAGATGCTGCGGGGTGACGAATTCCAGTGACGGCTGTTTCTCTGCCAGCAAATCATGTTGCGCCTGCTGCGGGTCGATGCCCTTGGCTGCGCGATCATCGATCTGCTTCTGCACGAGCGGCGTCAACACCCAACCCGGACAGATAGCGTTGCAGGTGACGTTACTGGTCGCCGTTTCCAGGCCGACCACTTTGGTCAGTCCGATCACGCCATGTTTGGCCGCGACATAAGCCGCTTTGCCCGTCGAGCCTACATGGCCGTGGACGGAAGCAATGTTGATGATTCGTCCCCAGCCCTTGGCGCGCATGCCCGGCAAGCTCAGGCGAGTGCTGTGGAACACCGAAGATAGATTGATGGCGATGATCGAATCCCAGCGCTCGATCGGAAATTCTTCCACCGACGCGACGTGCTGGATACCGGCGTTATTGACCAGAATGTCGACGCCGCCGAACTCGTGCTCGGCGTACGCGATCATCTCGGCGATCTGCGCCGGGTCGCTGACGTCGGCCGGATGATGGCCGACCTTGCCGCCGGACTGCGCCACTTCGGCAATCACTTTGGCGGCATCGCCAAAACCATTGAGAATCACATTGGCCCCAGCCTTGGCCAGTGCAAGGGCAATGCCCAGGCCGATGCCGCTGGTGGAGCCGGTAACCAGTGCGGTTTTGCCCGTAAGAGTCGTCATCAATACCTCACACAATGCCAGTGGCGTAGAAAGTGCCGATCACCACGAAAACCGCCAGGGTCTTGATCAGCGTAATACAGAAAATGTCTTTATAGGCTTCGCGGTGGGTCAGACCGGTAACCGCCAGCAGCGTGATCACCGCGCCGTTATGCGGCAGGGTGTCCATGCCGCCGCTGGCCATCGCGGCCACGCGGTGCAGCACTTCCAGCGGAATGTTCGCCGCGTTCGCCGCGCTGATGAATTGCTCCGACATCGCCGCCAGGGCAATGCTCATGCCGCCCGACGCCGAACCGGTGATACCGGCGAGCAAGGTCACGGTGATCGCTTCGTTGACCAGCGGATTGGGGATTTGCTTGAGCCAGTCGGCCAGCACCAGAAACCCCGGCAGCGAGGCGATCACCGCGCCAAAACCGTATTCGGAGGCGGTGTTCATGGCGGCCAGCAACGCGCCGCTGACCGCGCTCTTACTGCCCTCGGCCAGTTTGCTGCGAATCGCTTTAAAGCCGAACACCAGCACCATGAGGATGCCGATCAGCAACGCCGCTTGTACCGCCCAGATCGCCGTCAGTTTGGCGATTTCAGTGGTGACCGGCGTGGCCATGCCCGGCAGCGCGAGGCTGTGGGTCTTGCCGTACCACTGCGGAATCCACTGGGTGAACAGCAGGTTCATGATGCCCACTGCCAGCAGCGGCGACAGCGCAAGCCACGGGTTCGGCAGCTTCAGGTCTTCGGCCGTTTCCGGCTCGTTGCGCAGCTCGGTGCCATAACCTTCACCGGCACGCTGGGCCTTGTTGCGCTGACGCTGGAGGAACAGCATGCCGGCGCAAAACACGAAAATCGTGCCGATCACACCCAGCCACGGCGCTGCCCACGCGGTGGTATTGAAGAAGGTGCTGGGAATAATGTTCTGGATCTGCGGCGTGCCGGGCAGGGCATCCATGGTGAACGAAAACGCGCCGAGGGCGATGGTCGCCGGGATCAGACGCTTTGGGATATTGCTCTGGCGAAACATCTCCGCGGCAAACGGATAAACCGCAAACACCACGACGAACAGCGAAACGCCACCGTAGGTGAGCACGGCGCAAACCAGCACGATGACTAGCATGGCCTGCTTGGTGCCGAGCAGGCGAATCGCCGCAGCGACGATAGAGCGCGAGAATCCGGACAGCTCAATCAACTTGCCGAACACGGCGCCGAGCAGGAACACGGGGAAGTACAGTTTGATGAAACCGACCATTTTTTCCATGAACACCCCGGTGAAGGCAGGGGCGACGGCGGAAGGGTCGGTCAACAGGACAGCGCCGAGGGCGGCAATCGGGGCAAAAAGGATAACGCTGTAGCCACGGTAGGCCGCGAGCATCAACAGCGCGAGGGCTGCCAAGGCAATGATCACACTCATGGTGTGTCTCTCCAGAATTGTTATTTTTGTGGTTGAAACAGGTGTGGGAGAGGCTTTAGCGAGTTTTGTGCCATATATCTAACTTATTGAAATATATGGAAATTATTTTCAGTTGTCGGCATTAAATGAATGCTTTGTCTCTATTTTGAGATGTTTTTTGAATCTGCCGACGTCATCGCTGGCAAGCCAGCTCCCACAGGACTGCGATAAACCTGTGGGAGCTGGCTTGCCAGCGATGCTTTTGTCCTTGTCTTTATTTCGAGATAAGTATCTCTCTATTGAGACTCGGCAATCCCCAGCGCCACCATCTTCTTGTACAACGTCGACCGCCCAAGCCCCAGCCGAGCCGCTGCCTCCGGCACCTTCCCCCCACATTGCACAAGCGCAGACTGGATCAATTGCCGGTCAAACCGTTCGCGAGCCTGGGCGAAAGTTTCCACGGCCAACGGTTCAACAATTGGCGCGCAAGTCCGCTCCACTGGCGTAAACGTGCCGATTGCCGCACGAATGTCGACCTCTGAAAGCATCAAGTCATCGCTGAGCAGCGCCGCCCGTTCCAGCACGTTGCGCAGCTCGCGAATGTTGCCCGGCCAGGCATGCTGCGCGAGCAACGCCAAGGCTTCGCGGTGCAGTTCGTGCTGGCTGCGCAGCTCTTCGAGAATGGCTTCGCTGAGCGCGGGCAGGTCATCGAGCCTGTCCCGTAACGGCGGCACATTGATGGGCAATACGTTGAGTCGGTAATACAGGTCAGCGCGGAACTCACCGCGTTTGATTGCCGCTTGCAAGTCCGTCGATGTCGCGGCGATCACCCGCACATCGCTCTGGATCACTTCATTGGAGCCCACCGGCTCGAACTCTTTCTCTTGCAGCACGCGCAGCAGTTTGCTTTGCAGTGGCAACGGCATGTCGCCAATTTCATCGAGGAACAACGTGCCACCTTGGGCAATCTGCAGTTTGCCGGTGCGGCCCTTGCGGTCAGCTCCGGTGAAGGCGCCTGGTGCCGTACCGAAAAACTCCGCTTCGAGCAGCGCCTCGGGGATCGCCGCACTGTTGATGCTGACAAACGCCTTGTGCGCCCGTGGCGAAGCACTGTGGATTGCCTGGGCCAATAGCTCTTTGCCGGTGCCCGTTTCGCCGAGCAACAAAACCGGCGAGTCGGCACTGGCGCTGCGGCGAGCGCGACGTTTGACTTCGAGGCTGGCGGCACTGGTGCCGATGAAGTGCGCAAAGTTGTACTTGGTCTGCCGCGCACGCAGCAATGAGCGGGTCGAGGCGAGTTCCTCCTGCATGCTCAGGTAGCGCTTGAGCATCGGCGACAGGGTGCGCAACTCATCAAACAGGGCGAAACCGATTGCGCCGATCACCGTGCCGGCATCGTCGTGAATCGGCAGGCGCATCACCACCAACGGCTCTTTCGGCGTGTCCTGCATGTCCAGCAGAATCGGCCGCCCGCTGCGCACCACTTCACGCAACAGGCTGCCGGGGATCACGCTTTCGCAAGGCTTGCCGATCGCACCGGCAGCGGACTCCAGGCCGAAACGTCGGGCGTAGCGTTCGTTCATCCAGACGATGTTGGCGTCGCGATCGACAATCACCGTGCCTTCGCTCGATTGCTCGATGATCTCGAACAGTGAGCGGATCGCCAGGGTGCGAACCCGTTGGTAGTCCTTGAGGCTTTCGGTGGTGTTCATGAAGACTGATCCTGAATGTGTGTTGCGAGTGCTGGCCTCATCGCCGGCAAGCCAACTCCCACAGTTTCATTGGTGGACACAACATTTGTGAACGACCGAAAGCCCTGTGGGAACTGGCTTGCCAGCGATGGGCGCGACGCGGTTCAAGCTGGAAACCGATTATGCCTAGCCCGGATGCGCCGCCGCCAACAGCTCTTTGGTATACGGGTGCTGCGGCGAATCGAACACCTCATGACTCGCGCCACGTTCGACGACTTTACCGTCCTTGATCACGATCATGTCGTGGGCCAGAGCGCGGACGACGGCCAGGTCATGGCTGATAAACAGATAAGTCAGACCATGTTTTTCCTGCAGGTCACGGAGCAGGGCGACCACTTGTTTCTGCACCGTGCGATCCAGTGCCGAGGTCGGCTCGTCGAGCAGAATCAGCGCCGGTTTCAGCACCAGTGCCCGCGCGATGGCGATACGTTGGCGCTGGCCACCGGAAAACTCGTGGGGATAGCGATGACGGCTGTCCGGGTCGAGACCGACTTCCTTGAGTACGCGGATCACTTGTTCATCGCATTCGTCGGCGGTGGATTCGCAATGCACTTCCAGGCCTTCGCTGATGATCTGCGCCACCGACATTCGCGGACTGAGGCTGCCGAAAGGGTCCTGAAACACCACCTGCATCTGCCGGCGCCACGGTCGCAGTTGTTTCTGATTAAGGCCATCGAGCGCTGTGCCTTGAAAACGAATGCTGCCTTGCGAATCGAGCAAACGCAGAATTGCCTGACCCAGCGTCGACTTGCCCGAACCGGATTCGCCAACAATGCCCAAGGTCTTGCCGCGTTGAATGTTCAGGCTGATGCCGTCCACTGCGCGCAGGTACTGTTTGCGCTGAAACAGCCCGCCACCGACGACGAATTCCACTCGCAGATCATCGACCTCCAGGACGTTTTCGCGCTCATCCCGGGGCAATGCTTCGCCATCTGGCTCGGCGTTGAGCAGCACGCAGCTGTAAGGATGCTTCGGCTCGGTGAACAGCGTTTCGCAGGGCGCCTGCTCGACAATCTCGCCGGCCTTCATCACGCAGACGCGCTGGGCGATGCTGCGCACCAGGTTGAGGTCGTGGCTGATCAGCAGCAGCGACATGCCCAACCGCTGTTGCAGGGATTTGAGCAGCAGCAGGATCTTGCGCTGCACGGTGACATCAAGGGCAGTGGTTGGCTCATCGGCGATCAGCAACTCTGGTTCGCAGGCCAGCGCCATGGCAATCATCACCCGTTGACGTTGGCCGCCGGACAACTGATGCGGATAGGCCTTGAGCCGCTCTTTGGGTTTCTGGATGCCCACCAATCCGAGCAGCTCGAGGATGCGTTTTTGCGCCTCTTTGCCACCGAGGCCGCGGTGCAGCAACAGCGTTTCGCCGATCTGCTTTTCGATGGTGTGCAGCGGATTGAGCGAGGTCATCGGCTCCTGAAAGATCATCGCGATGCGATTGCCACGCAGTTCACGCAGGACCTTCGGATCGGCGCCGACCAGTTCCTGCCCGCGATAGCGAATGCTGCCGCTGGTGTGCGCGTCGCTTTCGGGGAGCAATTGCAGGATCGAATGCGCTGTGACCGATTTGCCCGAGCCGGACTCGCCGACCAGTGCCAGGCACTCACCGGGGCGAATATCCAGGCACAAGTCGCGCACCACGGTCTGACCATGGAAGGCGACGTTCAGATTACGGATTTCAATCAGGTTGTCAGTCATGGTCACGCTTCAGGATCGAGGGTCGAACGCGTCACGTAACGCTTCGCCGATGAACACTAATAAGGAAAGGATCAGCGCCAGCGTGAAAAACGCCGTCAGTCCGAGCCACGGTGCCTGCAAGTTCTGCTTGCCCTGGCCAATCAACTCGCCCAGCGAGGCACTGCCGGCGGGCATGCCGAAACCCAGGAAGTCCAGCGCGGTGAGGGTGGAAATCGCTCCGGTCAGAATGAACGGCAGGTAGCTTAACGTCGCATTCATGGCGTTGGGCAGGATGTGCCGGACAATCACTTTGCGGTCAGTCAAACCCAAGGCGCGCGCGGCTTTGACGTATTCCAGATTGCGTCCGCGCAGGAACTCGGCACGCACCACGTCCACCAATGCCAGCCATGAAAACAGCGCCATGATCCCCAGCAGCCACCAGAAATTCGGTTCGACGAAACCGGAGAGGATGATCAGCAGATACAGCACCGGCAACCCGGACCATACCTCAAGCAAACGTTGCCCGAGCAGATCGACCCAGCCGCCGTAATAGCCTTGCAGCGCGCCCGCCGCGATGCCGATCAGCGCGCTGACAAACGTCAGCATCAGTGCAAACAGAATCGAAACCCGCGCGCCGAAGATCACCCGCGCCAACACATCCCGCGACTGGTCATCGGTGCCGAGCCAGTTGACTGCCGTGGGTGGGCTGGGCGCCGGTTTGTTGAGGTCGTAATTGGGTGTGTCGTCACTGAACGGGATGGGCGGAAACAGCAGCCAGCCACCGTCCTTGCGGATCAGGTTCTGCACGTATTCGCTGCGGTAATCGGCCTGGAAGGGTAACTGCCCGCCGAACTCCTGTTCGGTGTGCCGTTTGAGTACCGGGAAGTACCACTGGCCCTGGTAGCTGACCATCAACGGTTTGTCATTGGCGATCAGTTCACCGCCTAACGTCACGACGAACAGTGCGATAAACAACCACAACGACCACCAGCCCCGGCGATTTTTCTTGAAACGCTCGAAGCGGCGACGCCCCAGGGGCGAGAGCTTGAACATCAGGCGTTCCTCGCGGCGAAGTCGATACGCGGATCGACGAGGGTGTAACACAGATCGCCAATCAGTTTTATCAGCAAACCGAACAGGGTGAAGATGAACAGCGAGCCGAACACGACCGGATAGTCCCGGGAAACCGCCGCTTCGTAGCTCATGCGGCCGAGGCCGTCGAGGGAAAAGATCACTTCGATCAGCAGGGAGCCGGCGAAGAACACACTGATAAAGGCTTGAGGAATGCCCGACACCACCAGCAACATCGCGTTGCGGAACACGTGGCCATACAGCACACGACGCTCGCTCAAGCCTTTGGCCCGCGCAGTGACCACGTATTGGCGGGTGATTTCGTTGAGGAACGAGTTCTTGGTGAGAATCGTCAATGTCGCGAATCCACCGATCACCAGCGCAGTGACCGGCAACACCAGATGCCAGAAGTAGTCGGCGATCTTGCCAATGGTCGACAACGATTCGAAGTTGTCCGAGACCAGACCTCGCACCGGAAACCAGTTCAGCGAGGTGCCGCCGGCAAACACCACGATCAGGAACATCGCGAACAGGAACGCCGGCATCGCGTAGCCAATAATGATTGCCGTGCTGCTCCAGATATCGAAATGGCTGCCATGATGCACGGCTTTGCGGATGCCCAGTGGAATCGACACCAGATAAGTGATCAGCGTGGCCCACAGCCCGAGCGAGATGGTCACCGGCATTTTTTCCAGGATCAGGTCAGTGACCGTCGCGCCACGAAAGAAGCTTCTACCGAAGTCCAGTTGCGCGTAGTTCTTCAGCATCAGCCACAGGCGTTCATGGGCCGGTTTGTCGAAACCGTACTGTTTTTCGATGTCCTTGATCAGTTGCGGGTCGAGACCACGGCTGGCGCGTGATGTACCGCTCATGGTCTCGCCCGAACCACCGCCGACATTCGTCCCGCCAATGCCCTGCAAGTGCGCGATCGCCTGCTCGACCGGGCCGCCCGGCGCGGCTTGAATGATGACGAAATTGACCAGCAGAATGATCACCAGTGTCGGAATGATCAGCAGCAGACGCCGCAGTATGTAACCCCACATCAGCGAGGTCCTCCGGGTCTGCCGCGCGTGATTTTCTCGGCGGTCATCTGTTGATTGGTCAGCGGCGTACGGCTGATTTCCCACCAGCTCTCGATGGCTTCGTCATTGCTCGCCTGAACCGACGGAATGCCGAAACGGTTCCACCAGACTGTCGAACTGCCCGGCGGGTAGTAGTTGGGAATCCAGTAGTAATTCCATTGCAGCACGCGGTCCAGTGCATGGGCGTAATGCAGCATGTCGGGTTTGGTCGAGGCGCGGATCAGGCCGTTGATCAACGTGTCCACTGCCGGGTTTTTCAACACCATGTAATTGTTGGCGCCAGGGTCGTTGGCGGCCGCCGAGCCGAAATAGTTGAGCAGTTCGCCACCCGGCGACGTAGTGACCGGATAGCCAGTGACGATCATGTCGTAGTCGCGGCTCATCAAGCGGTTGACGTACTGCGAGGCGTCGATGCGGCGGATGTTAAGGTCGATGCCGATCTGTTTCAGCGTGCGCTTGTAGGGCAGTAACAGGCGATCGATGCCGTTCTGGCTGACCAGAAAGGTAAAACTCAGCGGCTCGCCTTCGGCATTCACCAGTTGATCGCCGTCAGGTTTCCAGCCGGCCTGCTCAAGCAAAGCGAGGGCTTGCAATTGCTTGTCGCGGATCAGGCCGCTGCCATCGGTTTTCGGCGCCTCGAAGACTTTAGTGAAGACCTCGTCGGGAATCTGTCCACGCAAGGGTTCAAGGATTTTCAGCTCTTGTGCATCGGGTAACTCCCGCGCCGCCAGATCCGAATTGGAAAAGTAACTTTGCTGGCGGATGTACAGGTTGCGCATCATCTGCCGGTTGCTCCACTCGAAATCCCACAACATGGCCAGTGCCTGACGCACGCGTCGATCCTGGAACGTCGGTTTCTGCAGGTTGAACACAAATCCCTGGGCCGATTGCGGCGCCTCGGTGGCCAGATGGGCTTTTTGCAGACGCCCGTCGCTCAGGGCAGGGCTGTCATAACCAATCGAGTAGCCAGTGGCTGAAAACTCGCGGTTGTAGTCATAGGCGCCACCGCGCAGCACCTGGCGTGCGACGTCGGTGTCGCCGAAATACTCGATGCTGAAATGGTCAAAGTTGTACAAGCCGCGGCTGACCGGCAGATCCTTGCCCCACCAATCGGGATTGCGCTCGAACGTGATACTCCGTCCCGAGTCAACCTTGCCGACCCGATAAGGGCCGCTGCCCAGTGGCGGTTCATAACCACCACCGCCGGCAAAATCACGACGCTTCCACCAATGTTCGGGAAACACCGGCAGGGTCGCGATATCCAGTGGCAAGGTGCGGTTTTCATCGCTTTTGAAATCGAAGCGCACGGTCAGCGGTGCTTCGACTTCGACGCCTTTGACGTCGGCGAACTGCGTGCGATAGCGCAAGCTGCCTTGGGTCATCAACAAATCGTAGGTGTAACGCACGTCTTCGGCGGTGATCGGCTTGCCGTCGGCGAAGCGGGCCTTGGGGTTGATGAAAAATCGTAGCGACAGGCCGTCGTCCGAGCGCTCCATTTTTTGCGCGACCAGGCCGTAGACGGTGTAGGGCTCGTCCATCGAACGCTGTGCCAGCGGTGAGTACAGCATGCCGTCGATCTGGCTGACGCCTATGCCTTTGTCTATGTAAGGAAGGATATGGTCGAAGTGACCGATTTCGAGCGCCGAGCGGCGCATCGTTCCGCCCTTTGGGGCCTGCGGGTTGGCGTAGTCGAAGTGACTGAAGCCTGCGGGGTACTTGGCGGGTTCGCCATACACGGTCAACGCATGTTGCGGTGCAGCGTTCACACCAGCGGCGCCCGACAGCAGGGCGAGGGCGGTAAGCATCAATGTTGGGAAAACCAGTCGCATTGTCAGCCTTGGAACCGGGTAATCGATAAGCGCAAGTTGTACGCGAGAGGCGCGTCAGTCGCCAGCCGTATGTGTAACTGAAACACAACGGCCCACCAAAAGGCGGGCCGTTGTATAGCAATCAGACGAAGGATCAGTCCTGACGGCTGGTGACTTCCAGCAGGTGATAACCGAACTGGGTTTTCACCGGGCCTTGCACGACGTTGATCGGCGCGCTGAAGACCACGGTATCGAATTCCTTGACCATCTGGCCAGGACCGAACGAACCCAGATCACCGCCCTGACGGCTGGATGGGCAGGTGGAATTGGCCTTCGCGACTTCGGCGAAATCAGCGCCGCCTTCGATCTGGGCCTTGAGTTCGTTGCACTTGTCTTCGCTGGCAACAAGGATGTGGCGGGCAGTGGCTTTAGCCATGGGGAAACTCTCCAATCTATTTCAGTAAAGTGTGGAGCCTACCGGAATCAGTGGCCGAATTCTCGGCAAAGTTCCGTGGGATTGTCGACTGTCTGATCACAGATTCGCTGCTTTCAGGCGCGCGGCATGCTCTACGTAAAGACTAATCGGGTCGAGCTGACTGGGTAATCCGTTGGCAGGACGGCGCAAGGTGCTCAGGTGGTCCAGCGGATAGTCAGACCGGATCACTTGCCCCAGGTGGGAACTGAAGCGTCCTACGAAACCGTCATTCTGTTGTCCCTCTGTCATGAAATATTGCGACAGCGCCCGATGAACGCCTTGAATCGGATCGAGACTGGGCAGACCGTTTGCAGGCAGCACTCCGCTCCAGGAGTAATAGTGCACGCCATTGACCTTTCCGGGGCCGTCGCCGCCCCAAGTGCTGGGCAAGCCCTGTGAAAATTTGTCGTTGAAAGCGCCAACCCCCTCGGTGGTCAGCGCATTGAGCGCCGCCAGCGCGTTTTGCGGCAGGTTGACGCTACCGCTGAGCAATGAAAGGAAATCGCCAAACAGCGTTGCAATGTTGTGCGCGACCAGTTCCGGCAATTGCCCCGGAACCAAAGCTTTGCGCAGGAAGTCAGCCAGTTCCGAACCGTGGTTTGGACCACTGACCGACGTCACCGAAGCGACGGCGTGCGGAGCAAGCGCCGCTGCATATCTTGCAGTCAGTGCGCCCTGGCTGTGGCCGATGAGGTTGACTTTGCTGGCACCTGTGCCTCGCAGGACACGATCAATCTGCGCCAGCAACTGCTCGCCCCTCATTTCATTATTGTGGGTAGCGGAGAGGTGGGGAACAAAGACCCGGTTTTCGGCGGTTTTCAGAGCCTCCTTGACGTCATGAAACAGCTCGAAATGGCCAATACGCTCGAATCCGAACAGGCCGTGTACCAGAAGGATGGGATAACGAGTTACAGCATTCCGTTGCATGTTCTTACCTTTCTTCGCAGAAGTTCATTGGGGAATCTGTGGGCCACTCTAAAACACACAACTCGTTGAAGAGGTACGAAGAGGCTTCAATTGACCGGTGAATCTGGACTAGTAGTCGTGGGAGTTTTCGGCAGCAGTTGAAGCCTAAATCGGAAGCTCTGGCCGTCCCCCGCAGGAAGCAGCTCGATTTTGTGTAAGTTGCCTACCGGTCCCATAGCTTTTGCGCCATGGATGCGGCGAATTCGGCTGATAGCGAGAGCACCCGCAAACGCGTTCAATGTTGACTGTCGACGCCGTCAATGAAGACAGCGTTTTGTCCAAGGAATGGAATTGCGAATGAACACGCATGAGATCGAGTTTTGCTACCGGATGCGCCACCCAGCCAGCGCCAGCAAGACAGTTGAATTGTTGCCAGCAGTAACGCTCGATGCGCTGGAGGGCACCGTCCTCGACCCCTCGCAAAGCAAGGTCGTCGTCCGCATCGCCCCGTATTCGGGCATGGCCAGTGGTGATCAACTGCTGTTGAGCTGGGACGGCCTGGATATCGAGGGTTATGCCTATCAGCATGAGATGGTGCGCTTCGTCAGCGACGCTCAGGTTGGCAAAGACGTCATTTTCGTTATCAAGGGCATGCACGTCGCGGCTTTGGATGGCGGCTCGCTGGAGGTCCGCTGGACACTCTTCAGCGCAGCATTGTCCGAGCCCGCATTGTCTGCGCGCCTGCAATTGTCCGTGGGGGATACGCGGACTCAATTGCTTGCGCCGCATGTCGAGGGTGCAAGTGGCGGGACGCTGGACCCGGCGCGTGTCGCTGAAGGCGTACTCATTACGCTTCAGCCATACGCTCGCATGGCTGCAGGTGACCAGGTTTTGTTGATGTGGTCTGGCGACGCATCCCCGCTGTCGTTCAGCGATCGATTGAAGGTCGAAACCTTCGCAGTCTCCGATGTCCTGTCATTTTGGGTCGCGCCTGAATACATCGCGGCGCATCTTGGTGGCGAGGTCTCGGTGCGCTACCGAATCGAGCAGGCGGGTGGGGTGGTGCGCGAATCCGAGCCCGCGCGAATACTGATCACGCCGTTGCTGCTCGGTGAGCTGGATGCGCCTGATGTACTGGAAGCTGAGGACGGTGTGCTACTGACGGAGGATTCGATCGATGGCGTCACTGTGGTGATCGGCAATGCCCAAACGCAAGAAGGTGAGCTGGTCTACCTCAAGTGCGACGGTGCATATTTCAATCATCGGGATGACCGTGAAATCACCCGGGAAACCGCAGGCAAACCGCTGATTTTCATCGTTCCACAGCGTTTCTGGCGTGAGCATCTTGGGTCGACTGTTTCTGTTGCCTACACCGTCGAGCGTCTGGACGACGTCAGTCAGGCGTCTGCGGTAACGCTGGTGCGGGTCGAGGCGTAGTTACGACGCGCTTCGCCCTCCGGTTTTTTTAAAAAACCGGAGGGCAGGTCTAGATATCAGCCTCTGGCTTGCGTGCCAAGGCGCTGAGCTGCATCGAGCAGCAGTTGCTCGGTTGCGCTGAAACCCAGGCAGCCATCGGTGATCGAGACACCGTATTGCAGCGATGCGCTCAGTGGCTGACAGCCTTCGAACAGATGCGACTCCAGCATCATGCCAATCAACGAGCGATCGCCCTGCAAGCGCTGTTCAAGCACTTCGTTGAACACGCCTGGTTGGCGCAATGGATCCTTGCCACTGTTGGCGTGACTGCAGTCGACCATAATCCGGCTCGGGATTTTCAGGCGGATCAGTTCGGCGTGAATCCGTGCCACGCTCTCGCGATCATGATTCGGCCCCTGATGGCCTCCGCGCAACACCAGATGGGTGTCAACGTTGCCGGGTGTCTGAATGATGGCCGGGTGTCCCTGACTGTCGACGCCGAAATGCCGATGGGGATGGGCTGCCGAACGCATGGCGTCGACGGCAACGGTCGCACCACCGTCGGTGCCGTTCTTGAAGCCCACCGGCATGCTCAAGCCGCTGGCCATTTCGCGATGGATTTGCGATTCAGTGGTGCGTGCACCGATGGCAACCCAGCTCAGCAGATCGTCGAAGTAGCCGGCGGCCATCGGTTGCAACAGTTCGGTCGCCACCGGCAAACCAAGTCGGATCATTTCCAGCATCAGCTCGCGCGACAGTGCCAGGCCACCGGCCATGTCGTCACTGCCATCCAGATGCGGGTCGTAGGCCAGACCTTTCCAGCCGACAGTGGTGCGCGGTTTTTCGACGTAGGCACGCATCACCAGAAGCATTTCGTCGCTGACTTGTTCAGCCAGTCGAGCGAGCTTGCCTGCGTATTCAAGGGCGGACTGAGGGTCGTGGATTGAGCAGGGTCCAACAATTACCAGCAGGCGCTGGTCTTCGCCGTTGAGGATCGCGCGAACCGCCTGGCGGTGGGCGGCGACCTGGCGGCTCAAGGCATGGCTCAATGGCAATTGCTGCTTGAGTTGCAACGAGCTCGGCAGACGCAGGGTCAGGGCTTCGTTGGCGCAAGTATGGGTGGACAATGGCAGTGCAGAAATGGACGAGTTCATATTCGGTCTTCCTGGGCAGGCGGCGGGTGCTTCCCGCTCGCTCGGCCCTACTGGGGTGTTCGACAATTGGCCGTATTGGCTACGTGTTCGGGTTTGCCACCTGTAGGTGACCGATCGGAGGCGGCAGGCTGTCCCGAGCGGAGGCTGGTAAATCGCCAGGCGCTAAAGCTGTCGTAACGGTAATAAGTGGCGTAGTTCATTTGATGAATCCTCAAAGTGTCTGGTGTGTGGCTGAAAAGTTTGTGGCCTGAAAAAACAAAACCCCCGGTCGGGAAGCCGACCGGGGGTTGAGAAATCTCTGGTAGGCGACCCGTTTACTTGGGCGCCGTGTGGGTATCAGGCGCGCCAGTGGCTAAACCAATACCCAAAATAAAAGCTGACCGAAGCGCAAACGTCATTCGCCCGGGCAGCCGCAACCGAGCGCAGGGCGCTGGCGGTGTGAAGCTGTGAGAGGGCGTTGAACATGGTCTGTCTCCAATGAATGCGCCGAGCTTACTAGAGGCCAATACACCTCAGCAATCAGAAAATGCTATCGAGCCGCCAATGAAACACCTATTGCTTGAGTGCAGCATGCGTTGTGACACACTCCACTTTTACCCGCAGATGGCAGGGGCGGGTGAGTCCGCTGATGGAGGCAAAATGAGATTTCGTATGTGTCGGGCGACACCTGAAGACTTGGTTTTTGCCCGCGCTCTCACCTGTCAGAACATGCTGCATTACTACATTCATCATGAGCTGTTGTGGCAGGACGAGGCGTTCGACGTGGCATGGTCGGGGCGTGAAAACTGGTTGATAGTGCTTGATGATGTGCCGGCAGGTTTTTTCAGTCTGAGTCGGGATGCGCGGGCGCTGTATATTCGTGAACTGCAAATGGCTGAAGCCTTTCAGGGGCAGGGCGCAGGATCCTGGGCGATCGACCAGATTATCGGCATGGCCCGGCATGAAAGGCGCCCGGCGTTACGCCTGACGGTGTTCGAAAATAATCCGGCAAAAAAATTGTATGAGAGAAAAGGACTACACGTACAAGGCGAGGACGAGTGTTTCCTGCGAATGCAGCTCGATATCAGTACACCTGTGCTCTGAAACCCACGGCCGGCAAGCCCTGAATGATCGTTTGAAACTTTTTAAATGACGCTTGCCGCTAGGTCTGCCGGGCACTTTTTGCTAAGGTGTCCCGCATCCCAATATGACCATATCGCGAGGTGTCTGCTTGATTAGGGTGCTGGTGGTCGATGACCATGATCTCGTTCGTACGGGCATTACACGGATGCTGGCCGATATTGATGGCTTGCAGGTGGTTGGCCAGGCCGAGTCCGGGGAAGAATCCCTGATCAAGGCCCGAGAGTTGAAACCCGATGTGGTTCTGATGGACGTCAAGATGCCCGGCATCGGCGGACTGGAGGCCACGCGCAAACTGCTGCGCAGTCATCCGGACATCAAGGTGGTCGCGGTTACGGTGTGTGAAGAGGATCCTTTTCCTACACGGTTGCTGCAGGCTGGTGCTGCGGGATATCTCACCAAGGGCGCCGGGTTGCCGGAAATGGTACAGGCCATTCGCCTGGTGTTTGCCGGGCAGCGCTATATCAGCCCGCAGATTGCCCAGCAATTGGCGATCAAGTCCTTCCAGCCGTCCAATGATTCACCTTTCGATGCCTTGTCCGAGCGCGAAATCCAGATCGCATTGATGATTGTCGGCTGTCAGAAGGTTCAGATCATTTCCGACAAGTTGTGCCTCTCACCGAAAACCGTGAACACTTATCGCTACCGTATTTTCGAGAAGCTTTCGATCAGCAGCGACGTCGAGCTGACACTTTTGGCGGTTCGTCACGGAATGGTTGATGCCAGCCTCTGACATGACTGAAACATTCGATTCCAGTGCCTTTCTGTCGACTGTCAGCGGGCGCCCCGGTGTGTACCGGATGTTCGACAGCGATGCGCGCCTGTTGTATGTCGGCAAGGCCAAGAACCTCAAGAAGCGACTGGCCAGCTACTTTCGCAAAACCGGCCTGGCGCCGAAGACGGCTGCACTGGTTGGACGCATTGCTCAGGTCGAAACGACCATCACCGCCAATGAAACCGAGGCGCTGCTACTAGAGCAGACGCTGATCAAGGAATGGCGGCCGCCGTACAACATTCTGTTGCGCGACGACAAATCCTATCCATATGTATTTTTGTCCGACGGCCAATTCCCGCGTTTGAGCATTCATCGTGGGGCAAAGAAAGCCAAGGGCAAATATTTCGGGCCCTATCCAAGTGCTGGCGCCATCCGTGAAAGTCTGAGCCTTCTGCAGAAAACGTTCTTCGTCCGCCAGTGTGAAGACAGTTACTACAAGAACCGGACCCGCCCGTGCCTGCAATACCAGATCAAGCGTTGCAAGGCGCCTTGCGTCGGGCTGGTCGAGCCTGATGTTTATGCTGACGACGTCCGTCATTCGGTGATGTTCCTCGAAGGGCGCAGTCATGCGCTGACCAACGAGCTGTCCAGCGCGATGGAAGAGGCGGCGATCAACCTCGAATTCGAGCGCGCCGCCGAGTTGCGCGATCAGATCGCTCTGCTGCGCCGTGTGCAGGATCAACAAAGCATGGAGGGTGGCACGGGCGATATCGATGTCATCGCAGCCTTCGTCAACCCTGGCGGCGCCTGCGTGCATTTGATCAGCGTCCGTGGCGGACGCGTGCTGGGCAGCAAGAACTTCTTCCCGCAGGTCGGGATTGATGAAGACGTTTCTGAAGTCATGGCGGCGTTTCTCGGTCATTACTTCATCAGCAGCCCGGAGCGCGACCTGCCCAGCGAGCTGATCGTCAACGTGATGCACGAAGACTTTCCGACGGTGATCGAGGCGATCCATGAATTGCGCGGTCGTGAACTGGCCATCAGTCATCGGGTACGAGGCACGCGCGCGCGTTGGCAGCAATTGGCTGTGACTAACGCCGAGCAGGCTTTGGGTGCGCGTCTGGCCAATCGTCAGCACACCGCGGCGCGGTTTGACGCTTTGGCTGAAGTGTTGAATCTGGATGAGCCACCGCAACGTCTGGAGTGTTACGACATCAGTCACTCCAGTGGTGAGGCGACGGTCGCATCCTGTGTTGTCTTTGGCCCGGAAGGCGCGATCAAATCGGATTACCGGCGCTACAACATTGAGGGTGTCACGGCTGGCGATGATTACGCCGCCATGCATCAGGCCCTGACGCGACGTTTCAGCAAACTCAAGGACGGCGAGGGCAAGTTGCCGGACATTCTGCTGGTCGACGGTGGCAAGGGTCAGCTATCGATGGCCCGCGACGTGCTCAATGAATTGGCCGTGCCGGATTTGATCATGCTCGGTGTCGCCAAGGGGGCAACGCGCAAGGCGGGTTTCGAAACGTTGTATCTGAATGATGCGGCGCATGAATTCACCTTGCGCGGTGACTCGCCGGCACTGCACCTGATTCAGCAGATTCGCGATGAAGCGCACCGTTTTGCAATTACAGGGCACCGAGCACGTCGCGGCAAAACTCGCCGTACGTCAACGCTGGAAGGCGTTGCCGGAGTAGGGCCGACTCGACGTCGCGACTTGTTGAAACATTTTGGTGGATTGCAAGAGCTGACTCGTGCAAGCATCGAAGAGATAGCGAAAGCCCCGGGGATCAGTAAAAAGCTCGCAGAGTCGATTTATGCGAACCTGCATAGCGAGTAGAATGCCCCTTCACCTCGTAGCCAGTTGTGCCGATGAATATCCCTAATCTGATTACCGTTCTACGCGTCCTGCTCATCCCGATCTTCATTTTGCTGTTCTATCTGCCATATCAGTGGAGCTACATGGCCTCCGCCTCGGTGTTTGCCTTTGCGGCAGCAACGGACTGGCTGGATGGTTATCTGGCGCGTCGCCTGGAGCAAAGCACTCCGTTCGGAGCGTTTCTTGATCCGGTCGCTGACAAACTCATGGTCGCCGTTGCGCTGGTGCTGCTGGTTCAAGAGCATGGCAACCTCTGGCTCACGCTGCCAGCGGCGGTGATTATCGGTCGCGAGATCGTTGTTTCGGCGCTGCGTGAATGGATGGCTGAACTCGGTGCGCGTGCGCACGTGGCTGTATCGAATCTCGGCAAATGGAAAACCGCAGCGCAAATGCTCGCGCTGGTGATTCTGTTGGCTCACCCGAAGGATTTCAATTTCTGGGTTGTCTTGGGTTACACCTTGCTGCTGGTGTCGGCAGGCCTGACTTTGTGGTCGATGGTTCAATACCTGCGCGCCGCCTGGCCACATCTGAAGACCGATGTGGAAAAGAAATAAAACTTTTTTGAATCAAGGGGTTGACGGAGCTTCTTAATTCTATAGAATGCGCATCACCAAGCGGGAATAGCTCAGTTGGTAGAGCACGACCTTGCCAAGGTCGGGGTCGCGAGTTCGAGTCTCGTTTCCCGCTCCAATTTGTACGTGTTTGTTGTTGTGCTACTGACAGCAGATGCTTTGAGGCCGAGTAGCAAAATGGTTATGCAGTGGATTGCAAATCCACCTACGCCGGTTCGATTCCGACCTCGGCCTCCACTATAAACAAGCTCCGTAGATCCATGATTTACGGAGCTTTTTTATTTGCAATGCGTTGCAAGATTTAGTCTTTAAAACGTTCATTGCAAACTTGCTTCACCGGGAAGTGATGTATATATTTCCCGCTCGGCTGCTGAAGCCTTCATGCTGTCAGGATTGAGAGCATGCCGCTGGAAACAGCAACACAGCGCTACCGCCCGAATGGCGAAACTGGTAGACGCATGGGACTTAAAATCCCCCGCTCGTAAGGGCGTGCCGGTTCGATTCCGGCTTCGGGCACCATCTATATCAAGGGCTTGCATGACATACCTCATGCAAGCCCTTATTTTTTTCCGCAATCAAAAAATCTATTCCGCAATTCCCGTCCTTCTGTCACTCCGTAGGGGCTACCTTCATGCCCTTACGCGTCCGGATATCCTGTTCTGTTGTCCCGACAGATGCATGCCCAACTGGTCTCGAGCTTCGTGGATGCTCTCTGTTGGTTCCTCTTCGCCCGCTGCCGCTTTTGCTGGTATCCCGCATTTGAAATTCTGCTTACGGAATCCAGGCGCAACCGGCAGGTAACGTTCATTCAGTGGAGCTCGGCGTTGTCCGATTCATAATGGCGTGGTGAGCGAAAACGGAAGGCGCAGTTCTTCGACAGGCCCTGTATCCCGGCCGCACATTTCGTCGTGCACGCATTGCTGCACCAGCACGCAAGGAAATGCAGGGACGGTCTGCAGCAAGTCACGCAGGTGGGTGATCGAACGCAGGTGCATCGGCTTGGTCGCATCATCAAGCAAGGTGAACTGGCCGTGGTCCAGGCGGATCCGTGCAAGATAAAAACCACCTTCGAGTGACAGCAGTTCCAGCTCGCGTATTTCGCTGTTGGCCGCGTGTTCGGTGAGGGTTTTCAGGTTCATGCTTCACTCCTTGCCTACCAGGGCAGGCGTTCTCCATCGTAAGCAAAGAAATGGCCGCTGTCGGCCGGGGTCAACTGGTCTATCAAGGTCAGCAATTGGGCCGCGGCCACGTCTGCCGGCCGGGCACTGGAGGCTCCGCGGAAAGGTTGCGACAACCCCGAGATAACCGTGCCTGGGTGCAGACTGAGCAAGCGGCTCTGCGGGCGAGTGCGTGCCAGTTCGATGGCGGCGGTCTTGATCAGCATGTTCAGTGCAGCCTTGGAGGCGCGATAGGCGTACCAGCCGCCCAAACGGTTGTCGCCAATGCTCCCGACCTTTGCCGAAAGCATCGCCATCGCTCCCATAGGATCGAGCAGCGGCAGAAAGTGGCGCAGCACCATTGCCGGCCCCAGCGCGTTCACTTGAAACACGGTCTGAAGCGCGTCCGGCTCGATTGCACTGAGGCTTTTTTCCGGCTTGATCCCGTCGCGATGGAGTAGGCCGGCCGCATGTACGATCAGTTGATACGGTGCTTCGGATGCCAGCTCGGTGGCGGCGCTGGCAATCGTTTCGGGTCGTTCAAGGTCCAGTTCGGGAACGGTATGGCGCCCCAGCGCGCGAACCCTGGCGCAGCGCGGATCCTGTTCGAGCTGTTCGCAAAAAGCCGTGCCGAGGGTTCCACCGGCGCCGATCACCAGCGCGCGATAACCGTCGCCGAGCGAGTCCATGGTCAATACGCGATTCATTGGCTCGCACCGGCGCCCTGGCGACGGAAGAATAGCGTCACCTGGCCGACCTCTACCCCGAACTTGGACATAGTGGTGCGGTTGATCAACGTGTCCTCGTCCATCAGGTACATCCAGTCGTCCATGCTCATTTCGTAGGTCGAGTCGTCGACCGGCAGGTTCAGGCGATAACGCCAGTGCAACGTGTTTCCAGCGATTTGGCCCTTGGCGACACCCACCACATCATCCGCGCGACCGCTCCAGCGCCCCTGGCCCTCGGGCGTGAGGGTCCAGACGCGGCGCTGGCGTGTGCCGTCGCTGTACTGGAAGCGCTCGTCGAGAATCAGGTTGTTGCCCTCGCGGCGGCTGACGATGTCGACCTCGAAGCGCTTGACAACCTCACCGCTGCGCTTCTGAAACATTCCCCAGGCTTTGACGGGCTGGCTGAAAAAATGCTCCAGATTCAATGCCGGTTGCTGATCCGCATAACGGGCGACATCCACACTGCTGCAACTCCCGACGCTGAGGGCCATTGCCAGTATCAGTAGAAATCGGGTCATTGCCTTACTCCCTGAAGTACAAAGGTGATGAGTGTGAAGTTTCGAACTATGGGCTTGTACAGTGGGCAGGCCCTGTATAGGTTTATCGCCGTCCGATCAGCTGCAGAAACTCCTGCCGCGTCGTCGAACTATCACGGAAGGCGCCCAGCATTACGGAGGAAGTCATGACCGAATTCTGCTTCTCTACGCCGCGCATCATCATGCACATGTGCCTGGCTTCAATGACCACCGCCACACCGGCGGCATCGGTGATCTGCTGGATGGCTTCAGCAATCTGCCGAGTGAGGTTTTCCTGGATCTGCAGGCGACGCGCGAACATATCAACCACTCGCGCGACCTTTGACAGCCCCAGCACCCTGCCGGTGGGGATGTACGCCACATGCGCCTTACCGATAAAGGGCAGCATGTGGTGCTCACACAAGGAATAAAGCTCGATGTCGCTGACGATCACCATTTCATCGCTCTGCGACTCGAACAAGGCACCGTTGGTGACGTCTTCCAGGCTCAACGTGTAGCCATTGCACAGATACTGCATCGCTTTGGCGGCACGCTTGGGCGTGTCTAACAGCCCCTCGCGCTCGGGGTTTTCACCGACGCCGACGAGAATTTCACGGTAATGGCTGGCTAGTAGTGGGTTCATTGAAGTTTCTCGCGGCGTTGGTATGCGTGAGGGCCAATCCGTAGCTAAAGAGTTGTACGCGGCCAAGTGCTTTGTATAGGTTTTATTCAAGATAGGCTGAAAAAAATCATCTGACAATGAATCGGCAATCTTTTTATGCAGATGCGAAACCCTCACATCGCAGATGTGTGAGGTTGCTCGGATAGCTTCTCGGAAGCCAATGCCACGACGTGCACTTACAACCTGGTATGGGAAACACTTACATGGCAGCGCCGCCAACCATCGCGGTATCGGCGGCGAACCTGAGTCCAGTGTTAATTTCCAGAAGGGTGAGTCAGGCGATAGCAATGCGTTTGACGAACGCGTGGATGATGCATCTCTTTGATTCTTCGCCCCGTCGAATGAGAGGCGATGGATCTACGCAGAAGAGACACGAAAAAAGGGCCGAGAGAATCGGCCCTTTTTATGCTGTCCTAAACAAAGGCTTGTCCGCTAAAGCCGCGGGGCAAGCGCTGAAGTCCGGCCATCGTCGTCAGCCGTTCAATCCATTCGGCGCGCCAGTTGGTTGGGCCGTGTGGGGTTTTTGCTCTTCGCGCGGTGCGGCGGGCCGCATTGCGCTGGTCTTTTCTTGCTTGTTTGAAGGCATCGGTATTGCGGCAACTGCGGCACTTCACGCGATTGAGTTCTTTGCTTGAGCTCAGTTGTTCACCTTTGTGACCACAGGCCAGATGCCCGTCGACGTTGAAATGGATGACCATGAAATGTCTCCTTCGTGACGTGTACAAATTTTGACCATTTGAATACAACGACGTTCGGGGAGGTTTTCGACAGGAAAAAAAACACCCGCATGCGGGCGGGTGAGAGGGGTGTTTCTAAAGGAGTAACTCTACTGTAGGCCAGCAGATGTGATGGTTATGTGAAAAGCCTCGCGCCAATTCACAATCCAGATAAAAATCGCCCAGGCAGGATTTCGGTGACACTTTTGCCACCGCTGGTGAGGCTCAGATGATTACCGCGCAAAACCCATTGTCATCTGAATCGAGGCAATGGCCGATCAATAGGCTTGAGCGCCGACAGTGAGTTGCGGATCAGCGGAGTATCTTTTTCGATGTCATTCAGGCGATCGCGGATGCGCAGGGCTGTCGGGTGCCCGCCCTGGTGATCGACCCAGTCGGCTATCTCTTTGCAAGCGGCCGCGAGGCGCGCCTGCCGGGCGTCGAGCAGGGTGAGGAGGGTGGTGATGGACTCTTTTTCGGACATGAAACACCTCCGTACGTTGAAACCGCTGAACAGCAGCAAAAAGCCCGCGAGTTGCGAGCTTTCTGCCGATGGGGCGCTGCTCCTTCAGCTGGTTTCAGTATAGGCCCGCTGCTGATCGGCATCAGCTTGATAACTGTCGGGCCGGTGTGGTTGAACTGGCTGCGTTGAGGCGCTTGCATTCGTCTCGAGCGTCCTCTTCCACGTCGTAGCCATCGCCAATGAAACCGCCAGTGCGGCTATCGCAGATGCGAAACCAGCTTTTGGCTTCTGCAGGATCATGCTGGCTATCAGTGGCGCGTCGCCCGTGAATGATGATCTTGTTGCAACGCTTCACGATGAAAATGTCTTCCATGGCGTCACCGCAGTTGATTCGTGTCACATCAACTATAGAAGTCTTCAGCAATTGTGCAAAAAACAGCCAGGTCAGCTCGTCGGTTGCAGACGCCATCCTTCGGCGTGCCACTGCAGTTTATGGGTCGGGTGTAACGCCCTTAGAAACGCCTGGTCGTGAGAAACCGCCACAATCGCTCCGGGAAATGTCTGCAAGGCTTGCTCGAAAGCTTCTACTGAAGTCAGATCAAGGTGATTGGTCGGTTCATCAAGCAGCAGTAATTGGGCGGGCGTCTGACGCCATAACGCCAGAGCAAGCGCGGCTTTCAGGCGTTCACCGCCACTGAGTGAAGCGCAGGGTAGGGTGACGCGCTGCGCGTTGAGTTGCAGGTGTGCCAGGTAACTGCGCAACGTGCCTTCGCTCAGCGGTGTTTGTTGCTCCTTCAGCTGTTCAACGATAGACATACGATCATCCAGCGACGTCAGTTGCTGATCGAGGAGAGCCAACGGCACATGGGTGCTGCAGGCGCCGGACAGTGGCTTCAGTTCACCGCTTAGCAGGTTCAACAACGTCGATTTGCCGCAGCCATTCGGACCACTGACCGCAATGCGCATCGGCCCGTGGATGCCGAGGTTCAGCCGCGACGATGGTGCATCAGCCGCTAGCCAAGGCAAACGAGCGTCGATCAACGTGCAGATCCGGCGTGTACTCGGCACGAGGCTGCTCGGCAGATTGATCAAGACACCCTCGTCAGGCACGACCTTCGCGAAGGCGTCACGTACCCCGGTATCCAGATCGGTTTTGCGTGACTGCTGGCCGAGGCGCACGTGGCCCATGATTTCCCGCGCAGCCGCTTTCATCGCCGCCCGTTCGAAGCCCGCCACGTTGGCGGTCTGTGCGTTGCGCCGACTGCTGGCAGCGTGGCGCTGGATTGTGTCGTGCTCGCGTTGCAGTCGCGCACGCAGGCGCTGGCGTTCGACTCGGGCCTGATCAAGCTGTGCCTGCGCCGCGGCTTGATGGATCTGCCGCTGTTCGGTGAATTCTGAATAACGACCCGTGAAGACAGTCGCCCCCAATGGCGTGAGTTCGACAATTCGACGCATCTGTTCCAGTAACTGGCGGTCGTGACTGACGACAATCAGGCCACCGCGCCATGCTTGCAGTGCGTTCATCAGCCATTGCCGACCCGCGTTGTCGAGGTGGTTGGTCGGCTCATCCAGCACAAGTAATTGATCGGGATTCAGCAGCGCGCCGATCAGGGCGATTCTGGCTTGTTGGCCACCGCTGAGCGTTTGAGTGAGGTCGCTGGCAACGATGTCGGGCAGTCCGGCTTCATCCAGTCGCTGACGCAAGCGCTCCGATAAATCCCAGCGTTCGCCGATGAGGTCGAAATCCTCGCTACTGGCGCAGCCCATCGCCAGCCGCTCGAGCGCCGCGAGCCCCGGCGCGGTGCCTGTTGCATCGGCCACTGTCTGCCCGCAAGTTGCGACAAAGTTTTGCGCGACGTAGCTCACCGAAACCGGACGCACCACACTGCCGGTAACAGGCTGCAATTGTCCGGCTATCAGCCGCGCGAGCACGCTTTTGCCGATGCCATTGCGACCCACGATAGCAGTCGGCAGATGATCGAATTTGAGAGTGAGGTCGTTGAAAATCGTCTCGCCATTGGCGAATTGAAAGCCCATTTGATTCAGGGAGACGAGTGCAGGCGTACGCGAGACGTGAGTCATCGGCACCTCCAGAAAATGTCGTGAAAACTGACAAGCGCTAATAAGCGGCAAGTCGCGATTACATTTTTAGAAGGCTGGATTGTTCACGTTTGCGATCATCCTGAGGACGGAAAGGTGGCTAGCCTAAAGGACGGTGCGTAGTCGATCAAGGGGCGACGGTCATCTCGCTCATGCGTTCGAGAAACATCGCCAGCGCCACTTCTTCGGTGCGCAGCCCCTTGCGTACGCGCGGGCGCGGCAATTCGGCAAGCGCGCCTAGCATGAAATTTTCCACCACGGCCGGGTGGATGTAGCACTTGCGGCAAACTGCAGGCGTGTTCCCCAGCTGTTTGGCGACGCCTTTGACCATGTCCACCACATGCCGTTTAGCTTCGGTTTCTGATTCATGTTTAAGCTCGCGCAACACAGACAAGGCCAAGGCGCTGCCGGCCCAGGTGCGGTAGTCCTTGGCGGTGAAGTCTGCGCCGGTCAGGGTTTTCAGGTAGTTGTTGACGTCGGAAGAGCTGACGGTATGCCGTTCGCCGTGTTCATCCAGATACTGAAACAGGTTCTGTCCGGGGATTTCCAGGCAGCGTTTGATGACCCGCGCCAGGCGTCGATCCTTCACGGTGATCTGGTGTTCTATGCCGCTCTTGCCCCGAAACTGGAACAGGATCGCACTGCCGTTGACCTCGACATGTCGGCTGCGCAGGGTGGTCAGACCGTAGGAGCGATTATCCCGCGCGTATTGTGTATTGCCGACTCGAATCAGCGTTGCGTCGAGCAAGGTGATCACCGTGGCCATGACCTTGTCGCGACTGAAGCCCGGTGCAGCCAACAGTGCTTCCAGTTGTTTGCGTAACTTCGGCAATGCCTGGCCGAACTCGCGCAGCCGCGAATACTTGTCGGCATCACGCACCTCACGCCAGCGCGCGTGATATCGGTATTGCTTGCGGCCACGGGCATCGCGGCCCGTGGCTTGAAGATGACCGCTCGGGTCGGGGCAGATCCACACGTCGGTGTAGGCCGGTGGCACGGCGAGGGCGTTGATGCGTTTGATCTCATCCGCATCGGTAATGCGTTGGCCCGACGGTTCGAAATAACTGAACTTGCCGCGCAGTTTTTTGCGGGTAATGCCGGGCTGTGTGTCATCGACGTAATGCAGGTCGGATGGCAGTGCATCGATCAGCTCGGTGTCGGGCATGGCGGCTTCCTTTGGTGGCGCAGTGGTCGTTAAAACCATTGACCGCACGCCGAAGCCGTCGTGCCGAATGATTTACGCGAGCACCGCGACTGCCTTTATCTGCGCCCACAATTGCAGGCCAGGCCGCACGCCCAATTGATCGCGGGAGAACCTTGTAATGCGCGCCAGCAAAGGCGTGCCGCCCGCGTCGAGACGAATCAACACATGCGCGGCATTGTCCGCGGCCTGCTCACTGATGACGGTGACCGGCAGGCGATTGAGGATGCTGCTGGATTCGCTGTTGTGCAGGGTCAGGCTGATGTCGCGCGCATGTACCTTGCAGCGCAAGGTCTGGCCCACCGCCATTGGCGCATGCGTTACGCGGATGCTCATTTCGGTGGCCGGCAATTGCAGGCTCAGCAGCTGATAATCCGCGTCGTAGGCACAGACCTGGCCTTCGATGATCACACCGGCGTCATCGCCCATGGCCATCGGCAAGTCCAGGCGGGCCAGGGTTTCACCAATCGGCCCGCTGGCCAGGGCCTTGCCGTCGCTGAGCAGCACCAGATGATCGGCCAGGCGCGCGACTTCGTCCTGCGCATGGCTGACGTACAACAGCGGAATATCCAGCTCATCATGCAAGCGCTGCAGGTAGGGCAGGATTTCGTTTTTGCGCTGACTGTCGAGTGCTGCCAGCGGCTCGTCCATCAGCAGCAGTTTTGGGCTGGTCAGCAGCGCACGGGCGATGCCGACACGCTGACGCTCGCCACCCGAGAGATGCTGCGGATGACGCTCAAGCAAATGCCCGATGCCGAGCAATTCAGTGGCGTGCGTCATGTCGACCCGGCGCTGCGACTTGGCAATACGTTTGAGACCGAACTCAAGGTTGGCCAACACTGACAGATGCGGAAACAGGCTGGCCTCTTGAAACACATAACCCACCGCGCGTTTGTGCGGCGGGACGAAAATACCGCTGTCGCTGTCCTGCCACACCTCGTCGTTGACCCGAATAAAGCCTTGCTCTGCGCGTTCAAGCCCGGCGATACAGCGCAGGCACGTGGTTTTTCCCGACCCGGAGTGGCCGAACAGCGCGCTGACGCCGCGGCCCGGCAAGTGCAGATCGACATCCAGGCTGAAGCCTGAAAAGGCCATTTTCAAACGTGCATCAATCATCGATCAGCTCCAGCCCGCGCGGGTCTTGCGGCTTGAGTACAGCGCAAGCAACACCACAAACGAAAACACCAGCATCGCGCCTGCCAGCCAGTGGGCCTGTGCGTATTCCATCGCCTCAACGTGATCGTAGATTTGCACCGAGACCACGCGGGTCTTGTCCGGGATATTGCCGCCAATCATCAGCACGACGCCGAACTCACCGACGGTATGGGCAAACCCGAGGATGGCCGCCGTGATGAAACCCGGGCGGGCCAGCGGCAGGATCACGCTGAAAAAGGTGTCCCACGGATTGGCGCGCAACGTTGCGGCCACTTCCAGCGGACGGGTACCGATTGCCGAAAACGCGTTTTGCAACGGTTGCACCACGAACGGCATGGAATAGATTACGGAGCCAATCACCAGCCCGGTGAAACTGAACGTCAGAGTGCCCAGGCCCAGCCATTGGGTGAACTGGCCGAGAAAGCCGTGTGGCCCCATCATCAGCAACAGATAAAAACCGATGACGGTCGGCGGCAGCACGAGGGGCAGGGCGACGATCGCCCCAACCGGGCCGCGCAACCATGAGCGGGTGCGCGACAACCACAGGGCAATCGGCGTGCCGATAACCAACAGGATCGCGGTGGTCAGGGACGCCAGTTTCAGGGTCAGCCAGATCGCCGCAAAATCGGCACTCGTCAGCGACATTTAGAGTTGGTAGCCGTAAGACTTGATCACCGCAGCGGCTTTCGGGCCCTTGAGGTATTCAACCAGTGCCTTGGCGGCGGCGTTGTCCTTGCCTTTGCTGAGGATCACCGCGTCCTGTTTGATCGGATCATGCAGGCTGGCCGGTACCATCCACGCCGAACCGCTGGTGACTTTGCCTTCCTTATAGATCTGCGACAGCGCGACGAAGCCGAGTTCGGCGTTGCCAGTCGAAACGAACTGGTAGGCCTGGGTGATGTTCTGGCCTTCGACAATCTTGGTTTTGGTCGCTTCGGTCAGTTTCAGCTTTTCCAGCACTTGCGTGGCTGCCAGGCCGTATGGTGCGGTTTTCGGATTGGCGATGGACAGGTGCTGGTATTCGTTTTTCTTCAGCACCTCACCTTTGGTATCGACATAACCGTCCTTCGCCGACCACAGCGCCAGGGTGCCAACGGCGTAAGTGAAGCGCGAGCCCTTGACGGTATCGCCTTCTCTTTCCAGTTTTTCCGGCGTGGTGTCGTCCGCCGAGAGGAACACTTCGAACGGCGCGCCATTCTTGATCTGTGTGTAGAACTGGCCGGTGGCGCCATAGGCTGCGACCAGTTTGTGCCCGGTGTCTTTTTCGAAATCGGCAGCGATGGCCTGGATCGGTGCCGTGAAATTCGCAGCAACAGCAACCTGCACTTCATCAGCCTGAGCAGCACCGATGGCAAATACGGCAAGCAGTGAGGTGAGACAGACAGGGGCAAAACGTGAGGCGCGAATGGTCATGTAGCAGCTCCGTTGAGGGCGGTGCACAGGGCAGCTTTACTCGAGGTGGGCTGCGCCGTTGCGAAGGGGGAAATCGCTATGTAGCGAAATATATAGCGATCCCCACTTCGTGGCGAGAGGATTTATCCTGAAGGGCCGCTTGACCTGAAACGCACCCCGCGCGCGGTATTAACGCGCATTCAGCTTCGCCAATGCACCCTCGGCCAATTGGCGAGTCAGTTCAGCACTGCTGAGGTCTTGGCCCAGCGTGAATGCCTGGCCTGCCCACAGGTTGGCGAACTGCGCATCATCTTTTGCACGTAGAGGCATCAGGGCGCCACCGGCCAACGGGAATGCCGGCGCTTTGGCCGACATTGGCCCCATTTCACGCATCACACGATTAAGAATGCCCCGTGCCGGGCGTCCGGTGAAAATGTTGGTGATCGCGGTTTCACTCTCTTTGGCGGTGCGCAGGGCCTTGTGATGAGAGGCGCTTACTTTCGCTTCCGGGGTGAACAGGTACGCGGTGCCAACCTGAGCCGCTGACGCGCCGAGCATGAAAGCTGCCGCGACGCCTCGCGCATCGGCGATTGCACCGGCGGCAATCACCGGCACTGTCACCGCATCGACTATCTGCGGCACCAGTGCGAAAGTGCCGACTTGACTGCTCAAGTCTTCGCTGAGAAACATCCCGCGATGACCGCCGGCCTCGTAGCCCATGGCGATGATCGCGTCACAGCCATTGTGTTCCAGCCAGATCGCTTCATCGACAGTGGTTGCCGAGGAGAGGATTTTTGCGCCAGTGGCCTTTACTCGGTCGAGCAGGGATTTTTCTGGCAAACCGAAGTGAAAACTCACCACCTCCGGCCGGAATTCTTCCAGCACTTCGCACGCTGCCGTGTCGAACGGCGCCCGGTTGGATACCGGTGTTGGCGCCTCGAAGTCGACACCCAGTTCGCGGTAGTACGGTTCCAGCAGGCTCTTCCACTCGCGTGCGCGTTGCTCATCAGCGGCGGGTGACTGGTGGCAGAAAAAATTCACATTGAAGGGCTTGTCGGTCTGTTCGCGAATCGTTTTCAGCTCTTCGCGTAACTGCTCGATGCTCAGCATCGCCGCCGGCATCGAACCCAGGCCGCCAGCGTTGCACACGGCGATCACCATCGATGAATTTGTCGCACCGGCCATCGGGCCCTGAATGATCGGCGATTGAATGCCGAGCAGGTCGAGAATGCGTGTATCTGGCCATTGGCTCATGGAAGCGGACTCCGAACGATGAAACGGGGCAGGGACGGCAAAGCCGGTTTTACCAGCAAAACCAGACTCCGGGCCACTTTGAAATTATGAACATCACCTGACGCAGGTTCTCAGCGTCGATGAAATCCGCCATCTCCACCGCCGGCGCCATGAAAATACCCGGGCGATTCGTGGATTGGCTGAAAGTCGAGTGTGGCAACGTGTTGCGATGTGATATTTGAAAGCCATGACCACCTGAAATCCATCCATGAGAGGCCATCATGTTCAACGGTATTTTGATCAATAAAGACGACAGCGGTTATCGCGCCAACCTTCAACAAATCAACGAAGACCAGTTGCCTGAGGGCAACGTGACCGTGGCCGTCGCTTACAGCACGTTGAATTTCAAGGATGGCCTGGCGATTACCGGCAGCAGTCCGGTAGTGCGCAAGTTTCCCTTGGTTCCGGGGATTGATCTGGCAGGCACCGTCGAGGTCAGCTCACATCCCGACTATAAAGTGGGCGATCAGGTGCTGCTCAATGGCTGGGGCGTGGGCGAAAGCCATTGGGGCGGCCTGGCGCAAAAGGCCCGGCTGAATGGCGACTGGCTGATTCCGTTGCCAAACGCTTTTACCGCTGCTCAGGCGATGGCGATCGGCACGGCGGGTTACACCGCAATGTTGTGCATTTTGGCGCTTGAGCGTAATGGCGTGACGCCTGCGCAGGGCGAGGTGCTTGTGACGGGGGCCAATGGCGGTGTGGGCAGTTTTGCCATCGCGCTGCTGAGCAAGCTCGGCTATAAGGTCGTGGCGTCCACGGGCCGGGTGTCCGAGCATGACTATCTCAAGCAACTGGGCGTGACTGAAATCATCGACCGCGCGACCTTGTCCGAGCCGGGCAAGCCGCTGGCCAAGGAACGTTGGGCAGCGGTAATCGATTCGGTCGGCAGCCACACGCTGGCGAATGCCTGCGCCAGTACGCGTTCAGAGGGCACCGTCGCCGCGTGCGGTCTGGCCCAGGGTATGGATTTCCCTGCCTCGGTGGCGCCGTTTATTTTGCGCGGCGTCACTCTGGCCGGGATCAACAGCGTGACTCAGCCAAAAGCGCGCCGCGTGGAGGCATGGGGTCGACTGGCGAAGGATCTGGACTTTGCCTTACTGCCATTGATCAGCCATGAAATCGCCCTCGGCGACGTTATTGATGCCGCGCCGAAACTGCTCGCAGGACAGCTTCGCGGGCGCGTTGTGGTGGACGTCAATCGCTGAAGTGGCACGCAGCTTCAGGGTTGCGTTTCACGCTCCAGCAGTTGCCTTTTACGCTCGACACCCCAGCGATAACCGGAAAGATTGCCATCGCTGCGCACCACGCGATGGCAGGGAATCGCGACGGCCAATCGATTGGCACCGCATGCCTGAGCCACGGCGCGCATGGATGTCGGCGCGCCGATGCGTTGGGCAACGTCGGCGTAGCTGGCGGTGCTGCCAACCGGGATTTCCCGCAGCGCCTGCCACACGCGCTCCTGAAATGCCGTGCCGCGCACATCCAGCGGTAGATCGAGGCCGATGGCCGGGGTTTCGATAAAGCCGACGACTTTGGCGATCAACTGTTCAAACCCTGCGTCGGCGCCAATAAGATTGGCTTTGCGAAACTGATCCTGCAGATCACACACCAGTTGGTGAGGATCGTCGCCCAACAAAATCGCGCAAACCCCGCGCTCGCTTTGTGCCACCAGGATCGCGCCAAGCGAGCATTGTCCGACGGCAAAACGAATGTCGTTGTTTTGCCCGGCGGCGCGGTAGTCACCGGGTTTCATTCCCAGCAAGTGATCGGCGCTTTCATAGAAACGACTGTTGGAATTGAAACCTGCGTCATACAACGCGTCGGTCACTGAGCCGCCGTCTGCCAGGCGCTCACGCACGCGGCGCGAGCGGTGGGCGCTAGCGTAACCCTTCGGCGTCAGTCCGGTCGCGGCTTTAAACACACGGTGAAAATGAAACGGGCTCAGACCGGCCGTTTCGGCGAGTTCATTGAGCGCGGGCAAAGTGTCGGCGGACTCGATCTGCCTGCATGCCAGCGCCACGGTGGCAGCATGTTGCGCGAGCACATCGCTCTGATCCTTGCTGGCCCTTTTGCTCGGGCGGTAGCCGGCGGCTTCAGCCTCAAGCGCCGTATCAAAAAACTCCACATTCTGCGGTTTCGGCAAGCGCGCAAGACTGCTTGGGCGACAGTAGATGCCTGTGGTCTTCACCGCATAGACAAACGTCCCGTCCGCCCGAGCATCCCGCGCAACAACAGCGGCCCAGCGTGGATCGTCTTCAATGTTGGGCGTGTTCGAAAGCGTTTTCATGATGGCTAATCCGTTGACCTGTTTGATTCAGGTTAACCAGCGTTGGTGAACACAACACTCCGGGCCTTGCGGTCAAATTTTCAAGGTTCATCCGGCAACACGAAAAGTCAGATTGATGCGTTGTTCGCCAAGTTGTGGGTGTCGCCCCTGCTTGATCGGTAAAACACCGTGGAACCGCAAGCGATCTACGCCGCCCCAAACCACCATGTCGCCATGCAACAGAGGGATCCGCTGGCTCTTGTCACCACGAGCGAAACCGCCAAACAAAAACATTGCCGGCAAGCCCAGCGACAGCGAAACGATTGGTGCAGCGTAGGCATTTTCGTCTTTGTCCTGATGCAAGGACATCTTGGCGCCGGGGATATAGCGGTTGATCAAGCAGGAATCTGCCTTGAAGTCAGAAAAACCGGCCTCCTGCGCCGCAGTCTCTGCCAGATCGGCAAACACCGGCGGCAGCTCGGGCCAGGGCAATCCGCTGAGTGGATCGACCCTTGAGTAACGATAGCCGCTGCGGTCAGTAATCCAGCCCAGTTGCCCGCAACTGCTGGTGCCCACCGACATGCTGAAGCCGCCCGGCGTGACCATGTGGCGGAGTGGGGCGGCGACCAGGACGGCGTCCAGCGCCGGTAGCAATCGATCGGTCAGCGGCAGGGCGAATCCGCGCAGTACCCACGATTGTTCACCGATCTGTTCGGCGCGGGGCTGCTGTGCGGGTTGGTGATCAGCGAACAGGTCGAAAGTGTGCGGCTGCATAGCGATCACCAAAACCTTGCGGCAGTCATTCTGTTGGTCCGTTACAGCGCTTTGCTGGCGGCGATATCGCTGATCACATCTTCAGTCTGCCCGTGGATTGCGTCGAGAGCAGCCTTGGCTTCTTCCGCGGTGCCGTTTTCCAGTTGCGCGAACTCGAAACGGCGCTCGCCGTTGAGCTTGTACTTGATGACGTATTTAGTCGTTTGGGCCACGGTCATGAATACCTGTCTGTGTGGGCGGGGCGGCTCAGCTGAGTTTGGAGCTGGAGCGGCGGATGATCTTGATCGAGTGCGTCAGCGTCGGTTTGCGTGTAACGCTGATTGCCCGTGTGGTGACGGTGTCGATGGTAATGTTCCAGAATCCGGTGCTCGGCGCGGTGATGCGGGCCGGGAACGTGTCGAAAGCGCCGCCGTGGTAAGAGTGACGACCGCCATTTTTGAAGCTGCGGAAGTTGGCGTCGCTCATCAAACGGATGTTGCAGGTTTGCGAGCACTGGATGACGACGATGTCGTCTTCGTTGAGGTGTTCGCGCTGGTGAATGAATTTCATGGGCGCCTCCAGAAGGGCTTTTTCTACAAAATCAAAACGATAGCTTGTAATTGGGCGCAGTTTATCAGCCTGCACAGGTTATTATCTGGCCGTCGGGCGTTGGTTTGACAATTTTGAACAGATATTCGCGATTGGATGCGGGTTAAATGCAGAAGGCCCCGGAGAAAAACGGCATTTGTGCTGTCGGACGGTCTTTAACGGAGGTTTTGTATGAAGTGGGGTGTGGTGTGTCTGCCGTTGGTTTTGGCTATGGGTGGTTGTGCGAACGTTTCCGAAATCAATGAAACGCTACCGACCGTAAGCGTAATCTCTGGCAAGAAGCCCCATGAGTATGCGCAATGCCTGACCGAAAAACTGGCGAACAGCCGCGGCGCGCTGCAGGTACAGCCGCAAAAGGAGGGGGTTCGCGTGATTGTTCCGGGCAAACTGTCTTCTGGTCCCGCCGCCGTGTTTGATATCGAAAACCGCTCCGGCGGTAGCAGCATCAAGCTGCATGAGCGCATGTCCAACGTGCCGGTGCGCCCGCGTGATGTGCGTAACGCTGCCAACGCCTGTATTTCCGGCTGATAGACTATTGGTCATCAGCATCAATGCCGTCACAGTCATGCTGTGACGGCATTTTCATTTCTGGAGTTGCAATGAAGCGAGAGCAAGTGCGGGAACGCCATGCAGAGGGTTTGATCTCTGCCACACATGTCATTCAGAACCCGGCAAATTCCGGAGAATGGATCGTTTTTTTCAAGAAGAGCGCCGGGCGCAGCTATTTCCTGGTGGACGAAAACGACGAAGTCGAGTCTTTCAATCGGCTCGACGACCTGATCGAAGTCGTACGCGGACTCGGGATCAAGTTCGCGGAAATTCACATGTAGCGTCTATTTGCAGACGACTACCACGCTGCGGTTTTTGTAGTTACCGACATCGACGCCCAGTGTCTTTTCGCTTTCCTTCGGCGCCGGTGTGCCGTCAGTGCCGACGATACGGTAGCCCGTCCCTGCGCATGAGGCGTCAGCCTTTTCATAGCAGGTGGCCCAGGAATTGGCTTCGCCGGAGCAGTCGATGGTCAGCCCCTGTTCGCCGTTGTTCAGGGTGGTCGGTTGGGACGTGGCGCAGCCGCTCAATACCAGTACCGCGATCAGTCGCAAAAATCTGTTCATGTTCATAGTTGTGTCGTCTTCAGCGGTGGGGGACTAGACGCTCTGACAGCGCCGGTATGAAAAGGTTATAGCGATTGGCCACTTGTTTTCGACGGTCGTGTGTCAGGCACAAAAAAGCCCTGCTCGACGGCAGGGCTTGCGGCGCTTGGCAGCAGATCAGTCCTGATCTTTGCCGCGGCGCTTTGCCGATGCAGGGGTGTCAGTGAATACCGACGCAACATCAGTCGCCATCTGCTCGCTGTCGAAAGGCCCGGCAACGTGTTCGCCATTGGTAGTGGTGAGAGTCCACTTTCCGTCTTTCTTGTCGATCACATACCCGTTGATGATTTTTACGGCGGCCATCTAATCTGTCTCGTTCGCTGGTTCAAAGTCGCCATGATACCGGCAAAATGTTCACAACGGGGGCGATGAGCGTATGGTAATCCTGCTCGTCGGTCACTTTGCGCTACGCTGGGTGATGGTCTGCAGATGTCGATGGAACTATCGGCGAGAATATTTCTCTATTTTGGCATCGGTCAGCCAGTGCGGGGCATTGTAAGGTGCACGCCGCCTGATTAGACTGCGCCGAAACTCGTACACACAGCCTTTTCAAGGACTTATATGATCAAGAAATGCTTGTTCCCAGCAGCCGGTTACGGTACTCGCTTCCTGCCAGCGACTAAAGCCATGCCTAAAGAAATGCTGCCGGTGGTAAACAAGCCACTGATCCAGTACGGCGTTGAAGAAGCTCTGGACGCTGGCCTGACTGAAATCTCGATCGTTACCGGTCGTGGCAAGCGTGCACTGGAAGACCACTTCGACATCAGCTACGAGTTGGAAAACCAGATCAAAGGCACCGATAAGGAAAAATACCTGGTCGGCATCCGCAAACTGCTGGACGAGTGCTCGTTCTCCTACACTCGTCAGACCGAAATGAAAGGCCTGGGCCACGCCATCCTGACCGGGCGCCCACTGATCGGTGACGAGCCGTTCGCCGTGGTGCTGGCGGATGACTTGTGCGTCAACCTCGAAGGCGACGGCGTACTGACCCAGATGGTCAAGCTGTACAAGCAGTTCCGCTGCTCGATCGTGGCCATTCAGGAAGTTGACCCGCAAGAAACTCACAAATACGGCGTGATTGCCGGTGAGATGATTCGCGACGACATCTACCGCGTTCACAGCATGGTCGAGAAGCCAAAGCCGGAAGATGCGCCGTCGAACCTGGCAATCATCGGTCGCTACATCCTGACTCCGGACATTTTCGACCTGCTTGAGCAGACCGAGCCAGGCAAGGGCGGCGAAATCCAGATCACCGACGCCCTGATGAAACAGGCCCAGAACGGCTGCGTAATGGCCTACAAGTTCAAAGGCACGCGTTTCGACTGCGGTGGCGCTGAAGGCTACATCGACGCGACCAACTTCTGCTTCGAGAACTTCTACAAGACTGGCAAGGCTTACTAAGAGCGCTTGATCCATCTGTAAGAGAAAGCCACCTTCGGGTGGCTTTTTCATTATCAGCCCTTATATGGATGGCAGTGCTTGCCCAATGGGTGTCTACAGGTATGCTGATCGCCTGCCGAGGAGATAGAAATGGCCTACGATTTTGACCTTTATGTAATTGGTGCTGGTTCCGGTGGAGTTCGCGCTGCGCGGTTTGCGGCCGGTTTTGGTGCGAAAGTGGCGGTGGCTGAGAGCCGTTATCTGGGCGGGACCTGCGTCAACGTTGGTTGCGTGCCGAAAAAGCTGCTGGTTTACGGCGCGCATTTCGCCGAAGACTTCGAGCAGGCGTCCGGTTTTGGCTGGAGCCTGGGTGAGGCGAATTTCGATTGGGCGACGTTGATCGCCAACAAGGATCGCGAGATCAATCGCCTCAATGGCATTTATCGCAATCTGCTGGTGAACAGCGGTGTGACCCTGCACGAAGCTCACGCGAAGATCGTTGGTCCGCATGAAGTCGAAGTCAATGGTGAGCGCTTCACTGCAAAAAATATCCTTATCGCTACGGGTGGCTGGCCGCAGATTCCAGAGGTTCCGGGGCGTGAGCACGCGATCGGTTCCAATGAGGCTTTCTTCCTCAAAGAACTGCCCAAGCGCGTATTGGTCGTGGGTGGTGGTTACATCGCGGTCGAGTTTGCCGGGATCTTCCACGGCCTCGGCGCCAACACCACATTGCTGTACCGCGGCGATCTGTTCCTGCGCGGCTTTGATGGTTCGGTGCGCAAGCACCTGCAAGAAGAGCTGACCAAGCGCGGCATGGATCTGCAATTCAACGCCGACATCGCGCGCATCGACAAGCAGGCGGACGGCAGTTTGAAAGCCACGCTCAAGGATGGCCGAGTGCTGGAGGCCGATTGCATTTTCTACGCGACCGGTCGCCGTCCGATGCTGGACAACCTAGGGCTGGAAAACACTCATGTTCAGCTCACCGATAAAGGTTTCATCAAGGTCGATGAGCAATACCAGACCACTGAGCCGTCGATTCTGGCGCTGGGTGACGTCATTGGTCGCGTGCAGCTGACGCCTGTGGCATTGGCCGAGGGCATGGCGGTGGCGCGGCGTCTGTTCAAGCCGGAGCAATACCGTCCGGTGGATTACAAGATGATCGCGACGGCTGTGTTCAGCCTGCCGAACATCGGCACTGTCGGTTTGACCGAAGAAGAGGCGCGTGAAGCGGGTCACGATGTGGTGATCTTCGAAAGCCGCTTCCGGCCGATGAAGCTGACCCTGACTGAATGTCAGGAGAAAACGCTGATGAAGCTGGTGGTCGACGGCAAGACTGACAAGGTTCTCGGCTGCCACATGGTCGGTCCGGACGCGGGCGAAATCGTCCAGGGCCTGGCGATTGCGCTGAAGGCTGGCGCGACCAAGCGTGACTTCGACGACACGATCGGGGTGCACCCGACGGCCGCCGAAGAGTTTGTCACCATGCGTACGCCGGTTGGCGCTTAAGCGTCTTTCGGTTTGGCTGAGTCTGGCGCTGCCGCAACGGTAGCTGCCAGGCGCAGGCTGTCTTCCAGGCTCGCTTGAGCCTTGGTCAATTCCTTTTCCAGTGACTGATTGAGTAGCGTCTGCTCATCGACGCTCTGTTTGAGTGTCTGGCTTTCCAGTGTTGCTACGCGCAGACGTTCCTGGAGGAGGGTGCGCTCACTGTCAACGCGGGTGGCTTGCTCCAGCAATTGATCCTGGCGCTGGTTGCTTTGCTTGAGCTGGTCTTGCATCAGGCTGAGTTCGCGTTGAGTGCCGCGGTTCTCGGTGAGCAAGCGCTCGTTGTCGCGATGCAGTTGGGTAATTTCATCCTGGCGCACCATCGCGCTTTGCTGCGCCTGACGCAGCTCTGCCTGAATTTGCTGCACCTGGCCTTCGTGGCGGCTCTGTTCCTGCTCGCGCTGCTCCTTGGTGGCGTTGCGGTAGTGCTCCAGCGCATCGCGGGCGTGCAGGTGCTTTTCTTCCAGTGAGCGGATCTGCTCGTCCTTGTCCTGCAAGCGCAATTCAAAGTCGGCCAATGCCTGATTCAGACCGGCATTGCGGGTTTGCTCGGTTTGCAGCATCGAGCGGGTGTTGCTTAGCGCCTCGGATTCACGCTCCAGCGCGGCGCCTTGAATGTCGTGCTGGTGCTCCAGTTGTTCCAGTGCCTGACGCACCTGCTTGAGCTCTGATTCGAGCGCGTCGCGCTGTTCCTCAAACTGCTCGCGAGCCTGCTCGATGGGCTCTTGGGCCTGCTCCTTCAAGCGCTGGGCGAGACGCGAAACCAGCGCTGTCAGCTCGTCGTCGATGGGCTCGGCTGAAGCTTCGATCGGCTGAGCGCCGTCATCCAGCTCTTTGAGATAGCGATGGATCGTGGTTTTCGAACCGGTATTGCCCATTTCAATGCGTACTGCATCGATGCTTGGGTGTTCGCCGCGGGCCAGGATTGCTGTGCGCGCAATCTGGGCCAGCGCTTTGGTAATGCCGCCACGGGCCATGTGAACTCCTACGATTACGTACTGTGGTACATGCCACTAAAGTACGCAGTGTACCACGATGATAATAAAGTTAAATCTTTGACATTTAAGAGGCGGGATATACTGGTATTACCCAGTGTCAGGCGGCAAAATGTGTTTCGGACATCCTTGAATCAGTACGCCAGCGAGAAAACAGCCCATGAGCGATCTGGATCGCTACCTGCAAGCCGCCACCCGTGACAACACCCGCCGCAGCTATCGCGCCGCCATCGAGCATTTCGAAATAACGTGGGGTGGGTTTCTGCCGGCCACAGCCGACAGCGTTGCGCGGTATCTGGTCGAGCATGCGGGTGTGCTGGCGATCAATACCCTGAAGTTGCGGCTGTCGGCGCTGGCGCAGTGGCACAACAGCCAGGGTTTTGCCGACCCGACGAAAGCGCCCGTGGTGCGCAAAGTGTTCAAAGGCATTCGGGCGCTGCACCCGGCGCAGGAAAAACAAGCCGAGCCTTTGCAGCTGCAGGATTTGGAGAGAGTCATCGATTGGCTGGAACAGGAAGCTCAAACTGCGAAGGCGCAGCAGGATCGTCCGTCATTGCTCAAGGCTTATCGCGATCGCGCGCTGATTCTGCTGGGCTTTTGGCGTGGCTTTCGCAGCGATGAGTTGTGCCGCTTGCAGATCGAGCATGTGCAGGCGCATGCCGGCAATGGCATCACCTTGTATCTGCCGCGCAGCAAAGGTGATCGGGAAAACCTCGGCCAGACGTATCAGACTCCGGCACTGCTCAAGCTATGCCCGGTGCAGGCCTATATCGACTGGATCAACGAAGCGGCACTGGTGCGCGGCCCGGTTTTCCGTAGCATCGATCGCTGGGGCAATCTGAGCGAAGAGGGCTTGCACGCCAACAGCATCATCCCGTTATTGCGCCAGGCGCTGGAGCGCGCCGGGATTGCCGCCGAACGCTACACCAGTCACTCGTTACGCCGCGGCTTTGCAACCTGGGCCCATCAAAGTGGCTGGGACCTGAAATCGTTGATGAGTTACGTTGGCTGGAAGGATATGAAGTCAGCCATGCGCTATGTTGAATCCAGCCCATTCCAGGGGATGGCTCGGATTACGGATAAACCGGTTTCGCCCTAGATATCGTTTTCTTCTATTAATACAGTCTGCTAATAGCGAAAACAAATCAGCAGCATCAGGTTTGCCAATGAGCCATCCGTCGAGTGAGTGGGTAGGATTCACCCCATCAACTTCATAACCACTGACGGAGAGTCATCAATGCCTATCATCAACAGCCAAGTAAAACCGTTCAAAGCTACCGCGTTCAAAAACGGCGACTTCGTTCAAGTCTCGGACGCTGACCTGAAAGGCAAGTGGTCGGTCGTATTTTTCTACCCAGCCGACTTCACCTTCGTTTGCCCAACCGAGCTGGAAGACCTGGCTGACAACTACGCTGCTTTCCAGAAGCTGGGCGTAGAGATCTACAGCGTTTCCACCGACACCCACTTTGCTCACGCTGCCTGGCACAACACTTCGCCAGCCATCGGCAAAATCCAGTACACCATGATCGGCGACCCGACTCAGGTTATCTCCCGCAACTTCGACGTGCTGATTGAAGAAGCTGGCCTGGCTGACCGTGGCACCTTCGTGATCAACCCTGAAGGCCAGATCAAAATCGTTGAACTGAACGATGGCGGCGTTGGCCGTGACGCTTCCGAGCTGCTGCGCAAGATCAAGGCTGCTCAGTACGTTGCTGCTCACCCAGGCGAAGTTTGCCCAGCCAAGTGGAAAGAAGGCGAGGCCACTCTGGCTCCGTCCCTGGACCTGGTCGGCAAGATCTAAGTCTGTGACACGCAACTCAGGGCGGAACTCCGCACCTACTTAAGTTAGCTGCACCGCCCAATAAAACGCCCGGGCGAGATTCGCTCGGGCGTTTTTTTATGTCTGAAACAAACCAAAGGAAATCGCCCGTATGTTGGACGCCAATCTTAAAGCCCAGTTGAAATCGTACCTGGAACGGGTCACCCAGCCGATCGAGATCGTTGCTTCCCTCGACGACGGTGCGAAATCCCGTGAAATGCTGGACCTGCTGAAAGACGTTGCCAGTCTTTCGAGCCAAATTACTTTGATCGACAGCGGTGACGATGCTCGCAAGCCATCGTTCTCGATCAACCGCCCGAGCGCCGATATCAGTCTGCGTTTCGCCGGCATCCCGATGGGCCACGAATTCACCTCGCTGGTGCTGGCCCTGCTGCAAGTCGGCGGCCACCCATCGAAAGCCAGTGTCGAAGTCATCGAGCAGATTCGCTCGCTCAAAGGCGAGTTCAGTTTTGAGACGTATTTCTCGCTGTCCTGCCAGAACTGCCCGGACGTCGTTCAGGCGCTGAACCTGATGGCGGTGCTGAACCCGAACATCCGCCACGTCGCCATCGACGGCGCGTTGTTCCAGGACGAAGTCAACGATCGCAAGATCATGGCCGTGCCGAGCATTTACTTGAATGGCGAAAACTTCGGCCAGGGCCGCATGGGTCTGGAAGAGATCCTCGCCAAACTCGACACCGGCGCCATCGAGCGTCAGGCTGAGAAAATCAGCGCCAAGGAAGCCTTTGACGTGCTGGTGGTCGGCGGTGGCCCGGCCGGTGCTTCGGCGGCCATTTATGCCGCACGTAAAGGCATCCGCACCGGTGTTGCGGCTGAGCGTTTCGGCGGTCAGGTGCTGGACACCATGGCCATCGAGAACTTCATTTCCGTGCAGGAAACCGAAGGGCCGAAACTGGCCACGGCGCTGGAGGAACACGTCAAGCAGTACGACGTCGACATCATGAACCTGCAACGCGCCGACAAGCTGATCCCCGGTAAAAATGGCGAGCTGCATGAAATCCGTTTCGCCAGTGGCGCGACCCTCAAAGCCAAGAGCGTGATTCTGGCAACCGGTGCGCGGTGGCGTGAAATGAACGTGCCGGGCGAGCAGGACTATCGAAACAAAGGCGTGGCGTACTGCCCGCACTGTGATGGCCCGTTGTTCAAAGGCAAGCGTGTCGCGGTGATTGGCGGTGGTAACTCTGGCGTTGAAGCGGCCATCGACCTGGCCGGTATCGTGGCGCACGTGACGCTGCTGGAGTTCGATGTGCAGTTGCGGGCCGACGCCGTGTTGCAGCGCAAGCTGCACAGCCTGCCGAACGTTACCGTGATCACCAGTGCGCAAACCACTGAAGTCACCGGCGACGGCCAGAAGGTCAACGGCCTGCACTACAAGGATCGCAATACTGACGAACTGCGCACTATCGAGCTGGAAGGGATTTTTGTGCAGATCGGTCTGCTGCCCAACACTGACTGGCTCAAAGGCACCATCGAGCTGTCGCCGCGTGGCGAGATCATTGTCGATAACCGTGGCGAGACGTCGATCCCGGGCATCTTCGCTGCCGGTGACGTGACCACGGTGCCGTACAAGCAGATCGTGATTGCAGTGGGCGAGGGCGCGAAGGCTTCGCTGAGCGCGTTCGATCACTTGATCCGAACTTCGGCTCCGGCGTAAACGCCAGGCCTGAAAGACAAAACCCCATGAGTGATCATGGGGTTTTTTATTGTGCTTGAAAATGCAGCCCCTCACCCCAGCCCTCTCCCGAGGGAGAGGGTTAGGGTTAGGGTGAGGGTGAGGGGCTTTTCGCCTTTCACATCGGCGCAGGCTGAATGATCTCGACCCAATAACCATCCGGATCCTTGATAAACGCCAGGCTTTTCATGCGGCCATCGGTCAGGCGCTTCTGGAAGTCACAGCCCAGCGCTTCAAAACGCTCACACGCTGCCACGATGTCCGGCACCGAGATGCAGATGTGGCCGAAACCACGCGGGTCAGTGTTGCCATTGTGATAGGCAAAATCGGCATCGTTTTCGGTGCCGTGATTGTGGGTCAGTTCCAGAATGCCCGGGATCGACTTCATCCATTCGGTGCGAGCAGCGGCGTCGGCCGGGATCTGCGCCTTGTCGACCAGCGCCAGGAAATACAGGCTGAATTCCGCTTCTGGAAAGTCGCGCTTCTCAACCAGCGAGAAACCCAGCACGCGGGTGTAGAAATCCAGGGACTTGGTGATGTCCTTGACGCGCAGCATGGTGTGGTTGAAAACGAAATTGTGGGTTGCGCTGTCTGGCGTGGCGGTAACGCCGGGGAAAGTGTTCAGTTCGTGCAGGCTCATGGGCCCTCCAATAACTATGGGCGAGTGATTGGCGCAATGATACGCATGCCTGCCGGCATCGCCAAATGAAAGGGCAGGCTTGCCGTGCGCGCGGCCGGGGCTCAGACTTTGCGGCTCAATCTTCGAGTGCGTCCGGTAATGATCCGACTGTTTAAAACCCCGTTAGTTTTCTTTGGCTTGTTTCTGTGCACCGCTACTGTGTTTGCCGAAGAACCGAGCATCACCTGGCCCGCAGGCTGGCAGGTGGAGGCGCTTGCCGACGCCGCGCCGCAGGTTTCTCGCCAGCGGGGGGTCAAGAACGATGCCGATGGCAATCAGGTAATGGTGATGGAGTTGACCATGACTCAGGTTGAAACGGGTCATCAAGTCAATTTGCAAGGTGTTTTGCTGGAAATGCGCAAGTCGATACAAAAGGACTTTTTCAAGGGGGGCTATCAAAGTGTCTGCAACAAGGTGCATCCGACGACGCTTGGTTCTTTGTCTGCGTTGGAGACGACTTGCACGGTGACCGAAAACGGTCGGCATGTGTTATCGCAAACGCTGGTAGCGGCGGTCGCGGCGGATAAGGCTTATGTTCTTTCCTATGCCGGTCAGGCCGAGGCTTATAAGGCGAGCGCAGAAGAGATAGTCGCGGTGAGAAACAGCCTGAAACTTTAACCCACTGTACTCATCTCGCCGGGTTAGATACCCGAAGGGATTAAGCACAAAGTTTAACGTTGGTGCCGCTCGCAACATGATGCAGCAGAATGTTTAGGTTTTTGGCTCGGTAGCGTTACACAAAAATCGCAACTTGCTCGATGAAATTCATTTCATTTGTTAGATATTGTCAATAAAAAAAGCCCTGCATCATGCAGGGCTTTGGTGGGAGCCGGATTAACCGCGCAACCAGGAATCAACGGTGCCTGCACCATACTCTTCCTTCCAGGCTTTCAGACCACGGTGGTTGCCGCCCTTGGTCTCGATCAGTTCGCCGGTGTGCGGATTCTGATAGACCTTGACCACGCGAGCGCGGCGGGTTTTAGGCGCTGCAGAGCTTTGCAGTGCGGATTTTGTCGGATTCGGATCGAGAATGGCGATGATGTCTTTAAGGCCCTTGCCGTAGCTTTTCATCAGCCCCTGGAGCTTTTCTTCGAATTCGATTTCTTTCTTGAGCCCGGCATCGTTCTTCAGCGATTCCAACTGCTTGAGCTGTTCCTGAAGGGCCTTTTCAGCTGCACGAAATTCAGCGAGTCTGGACAATATCTTTACTCCAATAGTGTATTTGGCTGATACCAACCGCAAACAAAGCTTAAAACTGGAGCCTTGTAGCGACTCGGTGATAAGTGGCTCGCCTGCCAGTCTTTGCACAGGCAAGAAAAATTGTAGTTGTTAATGCGTCAGGAGTAAATCCTGATGTTGTCCTCATGTAACCGCAGTGGTTTTTTGTATCATTTTCGTGCGCCTTGTCGGCGTATCTCGCTTAAGTCCATTTAGTTAATGGTGACTTAATGCACTAATGAAGTCTGCCGCCGGCATGGGTTTGCCGTACAGATAGCCTTGCAGGAAGTTAACGTTATGCGCGGTCAGATAATCCGCTTGTGCGTGTGTTTCGACACCTTCGGCAACAATGCCCAGATCAAGCTTGGCCGAGAGTTCGATGATGGTGTCCAGAATGTGCCGCGAAAGCGCGTCAACGCCGATCATGGCCACAAAACTCTGGTCGATCTTGAGGAAATCCACGTTGAATCTTCGCAAGTAACCGAGGCTTGAGTGCCCGGTGCCAAAGTCGTCGATGGCGATCTTCACGCCCAGTGCATGCAATTGCTCAAACAGCTGCTGCGTGATCTCGGTGGGCTCGATCAGCTCGCGCTCGGTCAACTCCAGCACCAGACTGACGCTGTCGGGCGCGAAGGATGCGAGAAACTCTTGGCAATCTTTGACCAGTGCCAGATCCCGGCAATGACTCGCGGTAATGTTGATACCGATGTGAAACGGCGCGGCAAAGGTCGATGACCGGGGCCCAAGTAACGCCGCTGTTTGTCGCATCAAGGCGCGGGTCATCGGCACGATCAGCCCTGAGTGCTCGGCGAACGGGATAAACAAGTCCGGGCGCACAAGGCCTTCCTTGGGGTGATTCCAGCGCATCAACACTTCAGCGCCTGACCATTTCTTGCTGTCGCCGTGCACCACGGGCTGGAAGTACGGAACGAACTCGCCGGCTTCCAGGGCACGAAGCATTTCGTGGCTCGGCGAAGTCGAGCGCTTCTGCACGACGTGGCCGATGGCGCCCGACACCACACCAAAGAACATCAGCAGGCTGAACAATGGTGGGTACTGTTCGGCCATGTAGCGCCAGGTTTCACCCTTTGGAAAACCGGCCGAGACGCTGAACGCATACCGCGAAGAGTCCAGCATGGTGTGCGCCACCGGCAGCGCGGGCAGCACGCCCTGGCGAACCTGCCCATTGGCTGACATCCAGTTATCACCCACCTGCAATAACAGCAGTGTGTGCCGGCCGATCAGTCGCAGCATGTTGCTCAGGTGATAGCCATCCAGTGTCGTCAATGCACCACCGCGACCATCGCTGAGCCGGTACACCAGCAGCGCGGTGTTGGGTGTGACCGGATTGCCGTTCATCAACCACAACTTGCCCTGAACATAGTCGCCTGCTTTAACGGCTTCCTTGAAGTCGCCGAACAACGAACTGCAATAAAGATTGTTGTCCCATACCAGATTGGTCGAGCGCACGAAAGGGCGGCGGGTTACCTGCTCGCGCAGGGCCAGTTTGGCGTTTTCACACGGTTGACCGGCCAGCGGCAGTAGATCCCGGGCCGCCTGGGCTGTGCTGTCAAGCATCAACTCGAACTGAAGCAACGCCTCTTCGGCAGTCTTCTGTGAGCTCTGCGCAAGGGTGCGCTCGGCCTGCATGTACAGAATCACGCCACCCAGCAAGACTGGCAGCAGCGCGCAGAGCAGGGTGATAGCGATGCGCACGCTATGTTTACGGCGAGGTCTGACGGTCAACGGCATGGGCGCATCCTGTCGCGAATAAGTGAGGCGCCCGACATCAGACCCGGCACCGGTGCACCGCTGAAAAACACTTCAGCCAGTGGGCAGGATAGATGGCAGATGACACTTGCGCCGCTCATTGCGGGTTAAGTCGTGATGCCAGCTCGATAAAGGCCAGCGCCGCCGGTGATGCCTGACGCTGGTCGAGGACGGCGAGACCGACCTGGCGTTTAACTGCCGGCGACAGCGGTATTTTTACGTAACCGGGATGTGGCGAGTCCGGCAGCGAACCTTCGGCAATCACCGTGATCGCGTCGCCGCGGCTGACCGTCTCGAGCGTACTGAGTAATTGCGAGCAACGATAACGAATGTTCGGTTGCAGGCGTGCGGCGTTGAACAATCGCGACACCAGTTCCGACGACCCTGCCTCGGTCAAAATGAACGGATCAGCGCAAAGCGCTTTCAGGCTCAGCTCGGATCGTGTTGCCAAGGGATGCGCCGCGGGGAGCAGGGCGACCATCTGATCTTCGATCAAGGCAAACGTGTCGAAACGTTCTTCGGGCAGCACCACGAAACCGATGTCGATCCGCCGCTCTTCCAGCCACTGAACGACTTGCCGATCCGGTCCCTCATCAACATGCACTTCGATGCCCGGGTGGGCCTGGCGATAGTGCTGCAGAATATTGGGCAACAACTTGATCGATGAGGTTGGGCCGAATGATCCAATGCGCAGCGTGCCGCGTTTCATGCCGCGGGCATCGGCGGCTTCCTGGCGCATCGTATTGGCCAGGCCGAGCATGGCGCGGGCGCGCAGCAGCAATTGCTCGCCGATATCGCTGAGTTCCACTTGCGACTGATGCCGGCGCAGCAGTTCGACGCCAAGTTCCTGCTCCAGCAACTTCATTGCGTGAGACACCGCAGACTGTGAAATCCCTAACTGATGGGCGGCGAGAGTGAAACCGCGCAGTTCGGCCACCTGGGAGAAAATCTCCAGTTGAGTGAGGGTCATGAGTGTTTGCTCATTTTACGATGATCGGGAATGAGGCGAATGATACGTCATCTTTCCTTTCTCCCGTTTGGAGTGTCATGCGAAACGTTGAGCAAACCCACACAACCCACTGCGCAATGCGGGTCTATCTGACATTGGCGGCAGTCACCATGATATGGGGTGGAACATTTGTTGCCGGGCGTTTTCTGGCCGGTAGCCTCAGCCCGATGTTCGCGGCCAGCCTGCGATTTTTGCTGGCCAGCGTCGCGTTACTGGGTTTTTTATGGCTGGCGCGGATCCCGTTGGCGCGACCTTCGGTGCGCGAGTGGCTGCAACTGGCAGTGCTGGGGTGCTTCGGCATCTTCTTCTACAACCTGTGCTTCTTTTATGGTTTGCAGTACATCAATGCTTCGCGAGCCTCGTTGATTGTCGCGTTGAATCCCGCGGTGATCGGCCTCGCTTCCTGGCTGCTGTTCAAGGAGCGCCTTGGGAGCATGAAAGTCGCTGGCATCGCAATCTGCATTGTCGGCGCCGGGCTGGTGATCGTCAGTCGTAATCCGCAATTGCTGGCTGCGACGCCGGACGCGTGGATCGGCGATTTGCTGATTCTGGGGTGCGTGCTCGGCTGGGGTGTTTATTCGCTGTTTTCCCGTCGCCTCAACCAGACGATCGGCCCAGTGCAGACGGTGACTTATTCGATCCTCATCGGCACGGCAATGCTCTGGACGCTGGCAGCGGTGCGCGGGGAATTGAGTTGGGCTGGGCTGATTGAACTCGGCACACCACAGTGGCTGAGCCTGTTCTACCTTGGTGTCCTCGGCTCGGCACTGGCCTATATCGGTTACTACGATGGCATCCGCAAAATAGGTGCAACCCGCTCCGGCGTGTTCATTGCCCTGAATCCATTGACTGCAGTGATTCTCGGTGCCTTGTTGCTCGGCGAACAACTGACGCTGGCCATGGGGCTGGGGGGCGTACTGATCCTGGCGGGCATTTACCTGTGCAACAAACCCCTTGCGCCGGCGCCAGAAAAGCGGATTTTATAGAGAGGGCAGACAACCCTATTTACGCTGTGTAGAATCGGGTTACGCATACAATAATAATTCGTCTTCTGGCAGCAGAAGCCTCGCCCGCAAGAGCCTTGGGTCGACAATGAAGATATTCGGGTTTCAACTGATCTACGGTGACTTTCTCGCCCGCAGTGTGCGTGGCATCTCCTGTGCGCCACCCAGCTACCTCAGCATGACTGACAAATAACCCTGGTTAATTGATAAGAAATGATGAGGCGTCACCATGGCAGATTTATACGAAAACCCAATGGGCCTGATGGGCTTTGAGTTCATCGAGCTTGCATCGCCGGTCCCTGGCACTCTGGAGCCGATCTTCGAGATCATGGGCTTCACCAAAGTCGCCACCCACCGTTCCAAGAATGTGCACCTGTATCGTCAGGGCGCGATCAACCTGATCCTCAACAACGAACCGAACAGCGTGGCTTCCTACTTCGCGGCCGAGCACGGCCCGTCGGTGTGCGGCATGGCGTTCCGCGTCAAGGATTCGCAGCAGGCCTACAAGCGCGCGCTGGAAATCGGCGCCCAGCCGATCCACATCGAAACCGGGCCGATGGAGCTGAACCTGCCGGCGATCAAAGGCATTGGCGGCGCGCCGCTGTACCTGATCGACCGTTTCGGCGAAGGCAGTTCGATCTATGACATCGACTTCGTGTTTATCGAAGGTGTTGATCGCAATCCGGTCGGTGCCGGCCTGAAGATCATCGACCATCTGACTCACAACGTGTATCGCGGTCGCATGGCTTATTGGGCGAACTTCTACGAGAAGCTGTTCAACTTCCGCGAAATCCGCTACTTCGATATCAAGGGCGAATACACCGGCCTGACCTCCAAAGCGATGACCGCGCCGGACGGCATGATCCGCATCCCGCTGAACGAAGAGTCGTCCAAGGGCGCCGGGCAGATCGAAGAGTTCCTGATGCAGTTCAATGGCGAGGGCATCCAGCACGTCGCGTTCCTCTCCGATGACCTGATCAAGACCTGGGATCACCTGAAGAAGATCGGCATGCGCTTCATGACCGCGCCACCGGAAACCTATTACGAAATGCTCGAAGGGCGTCTGCCGAACCACGGCGAGCCGGTTGATCAACTGCAGTCGCGTGGCATTCTGCTCGACGGCTCATCGGAGCAGGGCGACAAGCGTCTGCTGCTGCAGATCTTTTCGGAAACCCTGATGGGCCCGGTGTTCTTCGAATTCATCCAGCGTAAAGGCGATGATGGTTTCGGTGAGGGCAATTTCAAGGCACTGTTCGAATCGATCGAGCGTGACCAGGTTCGCCGCGGTGTACTGGCGACTGAGTAAGCGATAAAAAAGCCTGGCTTCGGCCAGGCTTTTTCAGGTCAAAAGATCGCAGCCTTCGGCAGCTCCTACAGGGGATTTACCTTCCAAATGTAGGAGCTGCCGAAGGCTGCGATCTTTTGCTTTTCAAGGTCTGCGCTGTCGCATCAGATGTTTAAACCCTTCAAACACCAGCACCACAACCGCCAGCCAGATCGGAATGTAGGTCAGCCATTCGCCTGACTTGATGCTTTCGCCCAGGATCAGCGCGACACCCAGCAGTAACACCGGCTCAACATAACTCAACAACCCAAACAGACTGAACGGCAACAACCTGCTGGCAATGATGTAAACCACCAGCGCCGAAGCACTGATCAAGCCGAGCAGTGGAATCAGCCACATCAACCCCGGATATTGATTGAACACGTCCAGGCCTTGCTCACCACTCTGCACAAACCAGTAAGCGACCGGCAGCATCAGGGTCATGTCGACCCACAGCCCGCCGAGGTGGTCGGTTTTCAGATATTTGCGCAGCACGAAGTACAGCGGATAGCCGACCACGACCACCAGCGTCGCCCAGGAAAATCCGCCGACCTGATACAACTCGTTCAACACGCCCAGACTTGCAAAGAACACCGCGACCTTTTGCAGGTACGACAGGCTCTCGCCGTAGGCAATCCGCCCGGTCAGTACCATGGCCAGCGGCAGCAGGAAGTAGCCCAGCGACACGTCGAGGCTGTAACCGTTGAGCGGTGCCCACATGAACAGCCACAACTGCACGCCGAGCAGCGCTGACGAGACGACCAGCCCCCCGATGAGTTTTGGCTTGCCCGCCATCAGGCGAATCAACTCCAGCACCCGCCGCCATTCGCTGGAGACCAGCATGAACACCGTCATGCACGGCACCGTCAGGAGCATCCGCCAGCCGAAAATCTCCACGCCGCTCAACGGGGTGAGCAACGAAGTGAAGTAATACATGACGGCAAACAGCACCGAGGCTGTAACCGATAAAGCGATACCTTTAGACAAACTGTCCTCGCGGGTGGGTGATCAAACGGGGCGCGAAGGATACGTGGTTTTTGTGCTGAATATTGCTCGAGTGCTCGATATTCCACACATCCGTTATGACGCTGGGTCGAATCCATTGTAGGAGCTGTCGCAGGCTGCGATCTTTTTGATCCTGTTTACCAAAGCAGAATCAAATGATCGCAGCCTGCACTCGCTCTTGCAGAAAAATTACCGAGTAGCCTTTAACGGATTACTGAAGCGCTTGAGGTACATTTGGCCGAGCTTGTAAGAGGCATAGTCAGTCACGTGGCCAATGTCACGATAGACCGGAAAACCGTCGATGACCGTCGCGCAGGTCCCGTCTTGGCATTGAACACCTTTCGGATCAATAACAATCAGACTCGGGTACTCATCCTGCAGTTCGCTGAACAGCTTCGCCAATACCGGGTCTTCGCCACCCGACCATGGTGAGGTGGCGCACAGACTGCTCTGCTCGGTGCTTCCCATCCAGCCCCGCAACTTGACTCGTTTTAACAGGCATTCGTTGATACCCGCCGGCATGGGCATCGTGTTCATCAGGAAGATGGGCGTGGCGCCCGACTTGACGATGATGTCCAGGGCTTCGCGGATCGCCACGCCCAGACGTTGTTGTGATAGCTCAGTGCTGCGAGGATCATCCTGTTTCGTGACGATGTCAGCATTCAGGTAGGCCTCCCAGAATTGGCCAACGATCACGTACTCAAAATGGCTTTTGCTGATCAGGTCGTAATATTGCTGAGCGGCGGTATGGCACTTTTGATACAGCCCTCCCTTGTATTTTTTCTCGTCGTAGAGGTAGACCTTGGGCAGTGCCAGGCACGCCGGGTAACCCTGTGCGAGTGCTGACAGGTTGGCGTCTTTAGCCAGCGTTTCAACAAATCCCCAGTAATGGTTCGAAAACGAATCACCCAGCAGAAATACCTGCGGGTCTGCCTGGGCGGCACCCATGATGCAGCCGAGATCGGTGCCATCACTGACACCCAGGCATTTTTCCCGCTGGGCGGGGACATAGGCCTTCAGACCACTGAAGACCTGACTCGAATCTTCGCCAAAACGCTCGGGCCATCCATCGTGCTTCTTGCCGGCATTGTGCAGCAAAGAAAGTCCGATCGCGGGCACCAGCACCAGCAGTATCAGAGTTTTGGCAAAGCCAGCCCTTGGCTTGCGAAATTTGTTTTCGATGAGCACGAACGAAAGCCAGGCAATCACAAACGTGGCGACGAAATAGATGACCGTCACCATCGGCGTAAGCGTGATGCCGACATAGGCCACGAACGCCAGGATCGGCCAGTGCCAGAGATACAACGAGTAGGAGAGAGTGCCGATAAACACCAGCGGTTTGAAGGCCAGTATTCTGGAAGTGATGCTCGCATCGCCAATGCCCCGAAAGAGCAAGGCTGCGGTTGCGATACAAACCGCTATTGCGTGGTAGCCCGGGAACCCCGCGAGGATATCTTCCCGCGTCGCGCAGTAGAGAATCGTCGCCAGTGAAAGCGCACAGACCAACGATGCACTCAATCGATTGAGCCTGAATTTGTCCGTGCTGAAAATCACGGCACAGGAGCCGATCATCAATTCGAAAATTCGAGCGCTAAAGAGGTAGTAGTTTTTATCCGCCAGTGTGTGAGACCAGTACAAGGCCAGCGCCATGGCCGCCGCAGTTAAACCGAGGACCGTCACCTTGAAGGCTTTTTTCGCCACATAGCGGTTGAGCAGCCAAATGCCCAAGGGCAAGACCAGATACCACTGCCATTCGATGGCCAGAGACCAGGTGTGCAGCAGGGGCAAGGTCGCTGCATCGGGTGTCGCATAGCCGGTTGTCGCGTTGGAAAAATACTGGTTCGAGAGGAGTAACGAGGTGTACTTGCCGCTTTTCAGAAAATCGACATAGTCATCGGGCAAGTAAAGCAACGTGGTGATGATCAGTGTGGCGATCAGCAACGCAATGATGGCCGGCTGTAGTCGCCAGATACGGCGGGTGTAGAACCCCGAGAAGCTGAACGTCCCATTGTCCAGCGACTTCATGATGATCGAGGTCGTCAGATACCCCGAGATCACGAAGAAGATATCCACGCCGATATAGCCCGACGGAAACAACGTCAATCCGCCGTGAAAGATCAACACCAGCAGAACGGCAATCGCCCGCAGCCCGTCGATGTCTGCTCGGTATTCAATAGTGGGTTTGCGGTGCGGGGTAGCAGAGACCTGCGCCGAGGGTGACGGGGCTTCTGCGGTCTTATCATTGGTGCCGAGTGCTTTATGCCATATCGCGCGCAAAGGCTTCCATGCAAACTCAAAAGGGCGATTGAGCATTTACTTATCCTGAAACAGTCTCGAACGATCTGATTTGTTTTTGTGATTGCGCTCAATTCATTCGGAAAAGGCGCGATGCGCAGGGTATCAGAAATGTTACAGAGATTTTTTCAATCGCCTGGGTTCAGCTCAGATCTTGTAATCAAACGACCCACCACCGTGGCGCCTGCCTATTGAGAGCGCCAAGGCGGAGAGGAAAACGTCAAACCGAATGGGGTTTACGCCCTGACACAAAATGACTGACATCGTTGAACCCTGGTGTCGATGCATGCCCAGGCACCACCAGCGAATCGATAAACGCTTCATCTTCAGCCGTGATGCTGACTGCCTGCGCCTTGGTGTACGCATCCCACTGCGCTTGCGTGCGCGGCCCGACAATCGCCGACGTCACTGCACTGTTGTTCAGCACCCAGGCGATCGCAAATTCAACCATGCCCACCCCTCGGCCTTCGGTGTACTGCTGAATCTGCTGGGCAATGCGCAACGACTCGACCCGCCATTCGGTTTCCAGAATGCGCTTGTCCTGACGCCCGGCGCGGCTGTTGGCGTCGGGTGTCACATCCGGTGCGTACTTACCGCTTAGCACGCCACGGGCCAGCGGACTGTAAGGCACCACGCCGAGGCCATAGGTCTGCGCCGCGGTAATTTGTTCGGTTTCGGCCTGACGGTTGACGATGTTGTACAGCGGTTGGCTGATCACTGGCCGATCAACGCCGAGTTTATCGGCGATGCGAATCACCTCGGCAATCCGCCAGCCGCGATAGTTCGACAAACCCCAGTAACGAATCTTGCCCTGACGAATCAGATCGCCAATCGCCGCCACCGAGACCTCCAGCGGCGTGTTGTGGTCTTCGCGGTGCAGGTAATAGATGTCGAGGTAATCGGTGCCGAGCCGTGTAAGGCTGGCATCAATGCCGTTGAATATGTGTTTGCGGCTCAGGCCGCTACGGTTCGGCACGCCGTCCACCGGGCCAAAACCGACCTTGGTCGCCAGCACCCATTCATGGCGATTACCGGCAATCGCTTCACCGACGATCTCTTCGGAGCGGCCGTTGGTATACACGTCGGCGGTGTCGATGAAGTTGATGCCCTGATCCCACGCCTTGTCGATGATGCGCAGCGATTCCTCAGTGCTGGTCTGCTCGCCGAACATCATCGTGCCGAGGGTGAGGGTGGAGACCTGCAGTCCTGAGTGACCCAGTGTGCGATAGCTCATGCCGAAATCCTTTTGTCGGTGGGAAACTCTAATCAAATATCAGATGCGCTGCGTGAGACAAAGCAAAAAATCGCAGCAGCGACAGCGCCTGCACGGTGTACATCTATCCCGTGTTGGCGCTGCCGCAGACTGCGATCTTTTGATACGGCTTGAATCAGGCGCGCAATGTCCGCGTCATGCGCAACGCCAACACACTTCCGGCAACAATCACACCTGCCAGTAGATACAACGCCGCATCCGTCGAGCCGGTGCTGTCCTTGACCCAACCCACCAGGTACGGGCTGAGGAATCCGGCCATCTGTCCCATCGAGTTGATCAACGCCAACCCTCCGGCAGCAGCGCCCGCACTCAACATGGCAGTCGGCACCGGCCAGAACATCGGCAGGCCCGTCAACGCCCCCATGGTCGCGATGGTCAGACCCAGGATAGCGATGGCCGGATTGCCGGCGAAATTCACCGCAATCACCAGACCGATCGCGCCCATCAACATAGGCACCACCAGATGCCAGCGGCGTTCTTTGCGCAGGTCCGCAGAACGCCCGACCACCAGCATGAACACTGCCGCCAGCAGATACGGAATCGCACTCAACCAGCCGATCACCAGGTTATCGCTGAAACCGAGGTTCTTGATGATCGACGGCAGCCAGAAGTTGATCGCGTACACGCCGCTCTGGATGCAGAAATAGATCAGGCCGAACGCCCAGATCGCCGGATTCCTGAACACCGCCAACAGCGAATCGGTGGTGGTTTTCGGTTTGTTCGCCAGGTCCTCGGCTTGATCCGCTTCCAGTACCGCACGCTCATGCGCGGTCAACCATTTGGCCTTGGCAAAACTGTCGCTCAGCAGGAAGTAAGCCAGCAAGCCCAGCACCACCGTCGGAATGCCTTGCAGCAAAAACATCCACTGCCAGCCGGCCAAACCGCCTTGGCCCGCTGCGAAGTGATTGAGAATCCAGCCCGAAAACGGGCTGCCGAGCAGACCGGACACCGGGATCGCCGACATGAACAGCGCCATGATCCGGCCACGGCGGAAGGTCGGGAACCACTGCGAGAGATACAGCACAACGCCCGGGAAGAACCCGGCCTCGGCCGCACCGGTAAACAGGCGCAGGGTATAGAACTCGGTTGGTGTGGTGACAAACAACAGGCAGGTCGACAACGTGCCCCACGTGATCATCATCACCGCAATCCAGCGTCGCGGACCGAATTTGGTCAAGGCCAGATTGCTCGGTACGCCGCACAGCACGTAGCCGATAAAGAAAATACCGGCACCTAGGCCGTACACGGTTTCGCTGAATTTCAACGCGTCGAGCATCTGCAGTTTGGCAAATCCAACGTTAACCCGGTCGAGGTAGTTGAACAGATAGCAGATGAAAATGAAGGGGATCAGGCGCAGGGTAATGCGTTTGTAAACGGCGTTTTTATCATCGTCGATGGTCTGGGTAGCTGCGGCGCTCTGCGACATAGCGGCTCTCTCTTTATTATGATTTTTTGCGATGCAAAGGGTAACGTTGATCGCCCTGAGAGTCTCGGCCACCTTTGGCTGGATTGTCTTTGTGCCTGAGCACAGGGTTTGCCACCAGACCCTGTGCGGGTGACCAACCGTCCGCGCCTGTTTAGAAGGATTGCAGCCGTTATGTTCGAACTCGATCACGACCTCGCTCAGGACATCGTCGACCGGGCCATGGCCATTTTGCCGTACAACGTCAACGTCATGGACAGCCAGGGCTTGATCCTCGGCAGCGGCGAGCCGGAGCGCATCAACACCCGCCACGAAGGTGCGCAACTGGTGTTGGCCAACGGTCGCGTGGTGGAGATAGACGCGCCGACAGCCCTGCATCTGAAGGGTGTGCAGCCGGGGATCAATCTGCCGCTGTGGCTCGATCAGCGGTTGATAGGCGTGCTGGGCATTACCGGCGAACCAGAGCATCTGCGCACTTACGCCGAACTGGTGCGCATGACCGCCGAAATGCTGGTGGGCCAACGCAATCAGCAGGCCGAACAGCAATGGCGGCGCCAGCGCTGCGATGATCTGCTGGCATTGCTGCTGAGCGAAGCGGGGGATTCACCGCGTCTGGTCGACGAGGCGCAGCAACTCGGGCTCAAGCCGCAATTGACGCGCGTGCCGTATCTGTTCGAGTTGGGTCTTGAGCACGGGCCCGGGCAAACGGTCGAAGCGCTGAGTGCCTGGCTGACCTCGCGATACCCGGACAGTTGGTGCGTGAGCTCGGCCAAGTCGTCGCTGCTGTGGTGCCGGCCGGCCAGTCAAAACATCGAGCACGATCGTTTGCTGGAAAAACTCGACGGCCTGGGCTGGAAAATCCTGCGCATTGCGGTGGGCGGGCAGGCGGACGGGCTGGTCGGTTTGCGCCGTTGTTATCGCCGGGTCGGCGATCTGCTGGCCTACGGCCGCGAGGTGTTGCCCCATTCGCGCTTGTTGACCCTCAATCGCTATCGTCTACCGGTCATGCTCTGGCGCCATCGCAACGACGATGCGCTGGATGAACTGCTCAAACCACTGCGCAAGGTGATCGCCAAGGACGGCAACGGCCAATTGCTGGCGACGCTGCGCAGTTGGTGTGATCACGATGGCCAGAGTCAGGCCTGTGCCGATGCGCTGGGTATTCATCGCAACAGCTTGCGCTATCGGATGGAGCGGATTGCCGAGATCAGCGGGGTGGATCCGCTAAGGCTGGAGGGGATGCTGGCGTTGTATCTGGGTGTGCAGTTGTTGCCGCAGATTGAACCGGGTTGATTGCTGCTCTCACTGACGCCATCGCTGGCAAGCCAGCTCCCACAGGTTTTAGGGGTGTTCACAATATCTGTAGTCACCGAAGCCCCTGTGGGAGCTGGCTTGCCAGCGATGGCGCCGGAACATCCAGCATTAACACCAAGACCTTTTGTAGAAATGAACAATAAACGCCTGCGCCACTTGTGCAGCAGACAGGCGTCAATGCGCATGCCGACTGGCAGCATGAGGGGCATTGGAACTGGAGAATTCACATGAAGATCGTCATCGCCCCCGATTCGTTCAAGGACAGCCTGAGTGCCCAAGGCGTTGCCGAGGCCATTGCGCTGGGCCTGGCGCAAGTCTGGCCGCACGCCACGCTGGTCAAATGCCCGATGGCTGACGGCGGCGAAGGCACGGTCGAGTCGATTCTGGCGGCGTGCGAAGGCGAGTTGCGCCGCACTACTGTGCGCGGCCCGTTGGGCACAGCGGTTGATGCCGCGTGGGGTTGGTTGCCGCACAACCACACGGCAATCATTGAAATGGCCGAGGCCAGCGGTTTGCAATTGGTGCCGCCGGGCAAGCGTGATGCATGCATCAGCAGCACGTTCGGCACCGGCGAACTGATTCGCGCCGCACTCGATGCCGGTGCGCAACGGGTGATCCTGGCGATTGGCGGCAGCGCCACCAACGATGGCGGGGCAGGGGCGATGCAGGCGTTGGGTGTGAAGTTGCTCGACGCCCAAGGCCAAATGCTGGTGCCGGGAGGATTGGCGTTGGCGCAATTGGCGCGTGTGGATTTGACTGAACTTGATCCTCGTCTGGCGCAGGTGCGGTTTGATATCGCAGCGGACGTCAACAATCCACTGTGCGGCCCGCACGGTGCCTCGGCGATCTTCGGCCCGCAGAAAGGGGCATCGCCAGCGCAGGTACAACGACTGGATCAGGCCCTCGGTCATTTCGCGCAATTGTGCGCCGAGGTGCTGGGCAAGGACGTGCGCGATGAGCCGGGCAGTGGCGCGGCGGGGGGCTTGGGTTTTGCGGCCAAGGCATTTCTCGGCGCGCAGTTTCAGGCCGGTGTGGAGGTGGTTGCCGAACTGGTCGGGCTGGCCGAAGCCGTCAAGGGCGCGGATCTGGTGATTACCGGCGAGGGGCGTTTCGATGCACAGACGCTTCGCGGCAAAACCCCGTTCGGCGTGGCGCGGATTGCCAGGCACTATGCCGTGCCGGTGATCGTAATCGCCGGAACCCTGGGCGAAGGTTATCAAGAACTCTATGGCCATGGCATCGATGCCGCTTTCGCCGTGACCAGTGGTCCAATGACGCTCGAACAGGCCTGCGCCGAAGCACCACGACTGCTGCGCGAACGGGCTACCGATATCGCCCGTGTGTGGCAACTGGCCGCAAAACCCTGAGACATTCGCACTGCAAGAGCTGCCGAAGGCTGCGATCTTTTGATCTTGAGGTTAGAAACCAAGAGCAAAAGATCGCAGCCTTCGGCAGCTCCTACATAATGCGCCGTCGACATGGGCGGTCGGGTGTTTCACTGCCGTTACACCCTGAAAAATAGTTCATCTCTACCCACATCCTTCCTCAAGTCTGGCCGATACAGCCAACAGGCGCGCACAACAAATCCCAAAACAGTGACGCCGCACTGAAGCCCGTCCCGCGGGCAGGTGATCACGGCATGGATGCTCGTAGTTTCTATCCTCCGAGAGTCCAACTATGTCTTTGCGTAACCTGAATATCGCGCCCCGTGCCTTCCTCGGTTTTGCCTTCATCGCCTTGCTGGTGATTGTGCTCGGCGTGTTCGCCGTCAATCGCATGTCGATCATTCGCCAGGCGTCAATCGACATGGACTCAACGCAGTTGCCCAGCGTGACGCAACTCAGCGTGGTGACGGAAAACGTGCTGCGCCTGCGGATTCTGTCGTTCCGCGTGCTGGTCAATCGCGAGCCCGCTGGTTTGCAGGAGGCGCAGACTCGCATCAATGTGTTGGTGGAAAAAGTGCGCAATGCTCAAGCCAGCTATGCCGCGCTGCCCGCCGGCACAGAAGAGCGCGCGCTTTACCAGACATTCGTCACGACGCTGGACAACTACCTGCAAGCGCAGAGCCAGATGATGGAGCTGTCGCGTCAGGACAAACTCGACGAAATGCGCACCTTGATCAACACGCGCATCAAGGACGGCACCGACCAGATGGGCGAGCAGCTCAACAAGCTGATCGCAATGAATGCTGCCGGCGCCAAAGCCGCGTCGATTCAGGCGGGTAAGTATTACGACAGCGCCATCACCGGCATCATCATTGTCGCCGTCGTTGCTGCGCTGGCGACCGTGCTGCTGGCCTGGCTGCTGACTCGCAGTATCGTAACCCCACTGAACCGCGCCGTCGAAGCCGCGCGAACCATTGCTGGCGGCAACTTGAGCAAACGCATCGAAGTCGATGGCAAGGACGAACCGGCTCGCCTGCTCGAAGCCCTCGCAGCGATGCAAACCAACCTGCGCAAAACCATCGAACAGATCGCCGGGTCCGCGACGCAACTGGGTGCCGCTGCCGAAGAACTCAGCGCCGTGACCGAAGAAGCCTCACGGGGCCTGCAACAGCAGAACAATGAAATCGAACAAGCGGCCACCGCCGTCAACGAGATGACCGCCGCTGTCGAGGAAGTCGCGCGCAATGCCGTTTCGACCTCCGAAGCGTCGAACCAGTCGACTCACGCCGCCCGCGAAGGTCGCGATCAAGTGGTGAAAACTGTCGACGCGATCCAGACCATGACCCACGACGTGCAAAACACCTCGCACATGATCGAAGGCCTCGCCGCACAGGGTCGCGATATTGGCAAGGTGCTCGACGTGATCCGCGCCATCGCCGAACAGACCAACCTGCTGGCGCTCAACGCCGCCATCGAAGCAGCGCGTGCCGGTGAAGCCGGACGCGGTTTTGCGGTAGTGGCGGACGAAGTGCGCGCGCTGGCTCATCGCACCGCGCAGTCGACGCAAGAGATCGAAAAAATGGTAGCCGGCATCCAGAACGGCACCGGCGAAGCGGTTTCGTCGATGCAACAAAGCAACCAGCGCACCCAGTCCACTCTGGAAATGGCTCGCGCCGCCGGCGTTGCGCTGGAGCAGATCACCCAGTCGATCCACCAGATCAACGAACGCAACCTGGTCATCGCCAGCGCTTCGGAAGAACAGGCGCAGGTGTCGCGCGAAGTTGACCGCAATCTGGTCAACATCCGCGACCTGGCCACGCAATCGGCCGCCGGCGCCAACCAGACCAGCGCCGCGACCCACGAACTGTCGCGCCTGGCGGTGGATTTGAACGCCATGGTGACGCGTTTTGTGATTTGAGATAGGGTGAAGGCTGGACACTGCGCAATCAGGAGACGTGCATGCGCTATTCAGCCTTGACCCAACGAATCGCCGGCGAGGGCGCAGCGGCCTGGCAGATTCACGACCGAGCGCTGGAGTTGCGCGCCGAAGGTGTCGACATTCTGCTGCTGAGTGTGGGGGATCCGGATTTCGATACGCCGCTGCCGATCATCCACGGCGCGATCGACAGTCTGCTGGCGGGCGACACGCATTATTCCGATGTGCGTGGCCGCCTGGCGCTGCGCAAGCTGATTGCCGAACGTCATCGGCGAAGCAGTGGCCAAGTGGTCGATGCCGACCATGTGATCGTCATGCCAGGGGCGCAATGCGCCGTGTATTCGGTGGCGCAATGCCTGCTTGATCCGGGTGACGAGGTGATCATTGCCGAACCGATGTACGTCACCTATGAAGCTGTTTTCGGTGCGTGCGGCGCGACGGTCGTGCCGGTGCCGGTTCGCCCGGAAAACGGCTTCCGCGTCGATCCCGCCGATGTCGCGGCGCGCATCACGGCGAAAACCCGCGCCATGCTGCTCAACAGTCCCAACAACCCATCCGGTGCGAGCCTGTCGTTACTGATCTGGCAGGAATTGGCCGCCCTGTGCGTGCGTCATGACTTGTGGCTGATCAGCGACGAGGTCTATAGCGAACTTCTCTACGAAGGCCAGCACATCAGTCCGGCGAGCCTGCCGGGCATGGCCGAACGCACGGCGACAATCAACAGTCTGTCGAAATCCCATGCCATGACCGGCTGGCGCGTCGGCTGGTCGATCGGGCCGAAATCGTTGGCCGGGCATCTGGTCAATCTGTCGTTGAGCATGCTTTTTGGTCTGCCGGATTTCGTGCAGAAAGCCGCGCAAGTCGCGCTGGAGACCGACCTGCCGGAAGTGACGCAGATGCGTGAGGAATATCGCCTGCGCCGCGACCTGGTCTGCGAGCGCTTGCACGGTTGCCCGGGGCTGCATCCGGTCCGCCCTGATGGCGGCATGTTCGTGATGGTCGATGTGCGCCAGACCGGACTCGGCGCGCAGGCATTTGCCGAGCGGTTGCTGGAAGGGTATGGCGTCTCGGTGCTGGCCGGTGAGGCATTCGGGCCCAGTGCCGCGGGGCATATTCGCATCGGGCTGGTGGTGGATCGGGTGCGGCTGGCGGATGCCTGTTCGCGGATTTCGCTGTGTGCGGCGCAGCTGTTACAGGCGCGCAGTGCCTGAACGTTTTGCATCAGATGTACTGGCCTCATCGCTGGCAAGCCAGCTCCCACAGTGGTTAGTGTCGCTCACAAATGTGATGAACACCGAATAGCCTTTGGGAGCTGGATTGCCAGCGATGGGGCCCATTCAGGCACCGAAGTTCTTAAGCCTGCCAAGCCGCTGAGTTCACCAGATTCAAAGGCTTTTCACCACCCAACGCCGCCAACAAATTCTCCACCGCACACCGCGCCATTGCCTCGCGTGTCTCGTGCGTCGCCGAGCCCATATGCGGGGTTGCCACCACGTTATCCAGTTGCATCAACGGCGAATCCTGATTCAACGGTTCACGCTCGAACACGTCCAGACCTGCCGCACGAATCCGTTGATGGCGCAGTGCATCAACCATCGCTGCTTCGTCAACAACCTTGCCTCGCGAGATGTTGATGAAGATGCTTTCCGGACGCATCAACGCAAATTGCCCGGCGCCGATCAACCCCTCGGTCTGCGCCGTCAGCGGCAAGGTCAGGCAGATGAAATCGGCCTGCTTGAGCAAGTCTTCCAGGCTGCGGTACTGCGCATCAAAACGCGCCTCGACAGCCGGTTTACGCGACTGGCTGTGATAAATCACCGGCATGCCAAAACCGAAATGACCACGCTGCGCCAGCGCCTCGCCAATGCGGCCCATGCCGATGATGCCCAGCGTCTTTCCATGTACATCGGTGCCAAAATGCGCCGGGCCGAGGTTGCGCTGCCACTGACCGCTGCGCACCATGTTCGCCAGCTCGACCACGCGCCGGGCGGCGGCAAGGATCAGGGCGAAACCGGTGTCGGCGGTGGTTTCGGTCAGCACGTCCGGGGTGTTTGTCAGCAGAATCTTGCGGCGGGTCAGGTAATCGATGTCGTAGTTGTCGACGCCCACCGACACACTGGCAATGGCCTCCAGCTGTGGCGCCAGATCGAGCAATGTGGCGTCGAGTTTCAGGCTGGCGCCCAGCAAGCCATGGGCGCGGGGCAGGGCATCACGCAGTTGCATGAGGCCGTCGGCATCGAGGCTTTCGATCAGCGTCACATCAAACTGATCTTGCAGTCGCGCCATGAGCGCGGGCGATAGTTTCTTGTACAGGACGACCTGTTTTTTCATGGCAAAGATCTCTTCAGGAGTGAGCCGGCACGGCAGGCGTGGCGACGGCTTTGGCCACGACGCGATCACTGGCGCCGGGCTTGAGGAAAATCGTCAGCACCACTGACAGCAGCAATGCACCGCTCATCAGCAGATACGAAGAACCGGGCGAACCGGTCGAGCTGTTCAGGTAACCCACCAGGTACGAGCCGCCGAACGAACCGAGCGCGCCCATGCTGTTGATCAGCGCCATCGCGCCACCGGCGACGTTGGCCGGAAGAATCTCGGGCACGATCGCGAAGAACGGCCCGTAAGGTGCGTACATGCAGGCGCCAGCGATCACCAGCAGCGTGTACGACCACCAGAAATGTTCCGCACCGAGCGCGTAGGATCCGTAGAACGCAATGGAAGCAATCAACAGCGGCGGCCAGACGAAGCGTTTGCGTTTTTGCAGTTTGTCCGAGCCCCACGACACCACCAGCATGCCGATCACTGCCGCCAGATACGGCAGCGACGACAGCCAGCCGGCCTCGATCATGTCCATTTGCGCGCCAGCCTTGAGGATCGACGGCAGCCACAATACAAAGCCGTAGACGCCGATGCTCCAGCAGAAAAACTGCAAGGCCAGAATGATCACTTTCGGTGAACGAAACGCCTCGGCGTAGTTCTTCACTGCTTTGATGCCGACCTGTTCGGCGGCCAAGGCGCTTTCCAGATCGTGTTTTTCCTGGTCGCTGAGCCACTTGGCCTGGGCCGGACGATCATCGGCCAGTTTCCACCAGATAAACGCCCAGAGCACCGCCGGCAGACCTTCAATGATAAACATCCAGCGCCAGCTGAAATGCTGCACCAGATAACCCGACACCACCGACATCCACAGCATGGTCACCGGGTTGCCGAGGATCAGAAAGGTGTTGGCCCGCGAGCGTTCGGCGCGGGTGAACCAGTGGCACAGATAAACCAGCATCGCCGGCATCACCGCCGCTTCGACCACACCGAGCATGAAGCGGATGACGATCAGCCAATAGGCGTTGCTGACCACGCCGGTCAACGTCGCGAGCCCGCCCCAAAGGATCAGGCTGACGAAAATCAGTTTCTTAACGCTGTGTTTTTGCGCGTAGATCGCGCCGGGTACCTGGAAGAAAAAGTAGCCCAGGAAAAACAGTGCACCGAGCAATGAGGACAGGCCCGGTGTGATCATCAAGTCTTCGGCCATGCCGGACGCCGCAGCGAAACCGTAGTTGGCGCGGTCGAGATACGCCAGGCTGTAAGTGATGAACACGATGGGCATGATGTACCACCAGCGGCGGGCGGCGAGGGTTGCAGTTTTCATGGGTGTGACTCCTGAGCTTGTTGTTTTTGTCGCAGCAGGTTCAATTATTTGCGGTGACTAGGCTGGCCTCTTCGCGAGCAGGCTCGCTCCCACGGGGGGATGCATTCCAATTGTGGGAGCGAGCCTGCTCGCGAAGGCGGCCTCAAACTCAACGGATAACTCCAGGCGGGTCGGCAACCCCTCCATATCCCCGCGACTCTGTACCGCCCGACTGCCAATCCAGTTCGCGCGCCGCACGGCCTCGGCAAAACTCTGGTGCTCCAGCAGGGCGCTGATCATGCCCACCGCAAACCCGTCACCCGCGCCAACCGTATCGACGACATGGGTCACCGGCACCCCGGCAACAAAGCCCTGATCCAGTTGCGTGCGGTAATAGGCACCCTGCGGCCCGAGCTTGATCGCCACCGCTTCGGCGCCCTGATCGAGATAAAACGCAGCGATATCTGCCGGGTCTTCAAACCCGGTGAGCAAACGCCCTTCGCTCAAGCCCGGCAGCACCCAATGGGCAAGGGCGGCGAGGCGGTTGATCTCGCCGATCATCTCGCGCTCGCTGGCCCACAGACTCGGGCGCAGGTTGGGGTCGAAAGACACGCTGCGCCCGGCATTGCGCATGCGCGTCATCAGCTCGAATGACATTTCCCGCGCCGTACCGGACAGCGCGGGAGGAATGCCGGTGGCGTGCAGATGCCGAGCGTTCAGCAGTTCGGGCGTGATCGATTGCGGCGACAGATGACTGGCCGCCGAGCCACGACGGAAATACTCGACCTGCGGGTCGCTGCCATCGTCGCAACGGGACTTGAACTGGAAGCCGGTAGGATGCGTTTTGCAGACTTCAACCTGGCTGCAATCCAGACCCTCGCGCGCCAAAGTGTCGACGACAAAACGGCCGAGCGAATCATTGCCCACCCGACTCAGCCACGCGACGTTGAAACCCAGCCGCGACAAGCCGATCGCCACGTTGCTGTCGGCGCCGGCAATGCGTTTGTGGAAGTGCTCGACCTTTGCCAGGTCCCCGCTTTGCTCGGCCACCAGCATCGCCATGGTTTCGCCGAACGACAGAATATCGATCTCAGACATGAGCTGGCTCCAGGCGGGATTGGCCGAGGCGGGCGAGGGTGGCGACGTGTTCGGTGGTCAACTCCACCAGGTCATCGCCCTGCAACGGATATTCGGCGGCGCGCATAACGCCTTGGTCCATGTGCCGCAGCAGTTGCTCCCACAGATGCAGGTCGCTGACGGCGGGCGGCACTGCTACCAACTTGCCGTCGGCGCGCCGGGCCACGGCTTTGCAATGCACATAGCCCACGTGCCGACCGAGCAGGCGTGCGGCGTTGGCAGCGGATTGGTCCTGCCACTGCCAGTTGCCGATATCGAAGGTCATTTTGATCGGCAAGTTGTGCTGCTCAACAGCATTAAAGAAGCGTTGGAACGCCTCGATCCGCCCGCCGTGCAGCGTCTGGTCGTTTTCCACCAGCAGGTGCACCGGGCTGTTGCCGAGCAGTTGCTGCAAAACCGTCAGATCACAATTGTCGGTGAAGTAGCCGAGGGACACTTTCAGCCATTTGGAACCGAACGCCTCGGCGTGTTGCAGGGCCGTGATCAGTTCAGGATTGGGGCGCGCCTGGCCGGCCAGCCACAACTCGGTCGGCGAGGAATAGATGCTTTGCAGGCCCAGTGCCTGAGCGGCTGCGCTCAACTGTGCGGGGTTCTCGCGAGTCAGCAACTCTTCGCGCCACTCGATACGATCGGCCCCGGCAGCGGCCAGCACGTCGATAAAAAAGTCCTGCCCGCGTTGGCGCACTAGCTCGGCGCCGTAGCTGGACAGGCTGATGGAAACGGCAGGTTTATTCATTGTTGTTGACCTCTGAAACCGGTTTCATTTTTGTTCAAAAAAATATCAGTCAGTGCTGTGTTGCTTTCGAGCGCCTCATCGCTGGCAAGCCAGGACCCACAGGTTTAGTGAGCGACACGGACATAGTGGGAGCTGGCTTGCCAGCGATGAGGCCCGATCAATCACTGCAAAACCCCCAGGGTGGAACCTCGTACGACCAACACCGGCGCAAAATCCACCACCCGCGCCGCCTCATCATCCCCACGCAAACGCTTGAGCAAACACTCGAATGCTCGCGCACCAATCGCTTCCGTTGGCTGCGCAAGCGCAGTAATTCCGCTGCCCACCAGCGGATACCAATCCAGATCATCCAGGGCAATCAAGCCGATATCCTCGAACAGCCGCGAACCGATCTTGCGCAACGCATGAGTGGCGGCCAGCGCCGCCACGCCATTGGCACAAAACAGCGCTTTCGGGCCGAGATCAGGTTTGTGTAAAAAGGTTTGAAGATGCGTCGCGAGATCGTCGCCGGTTTCCACCACCGCCCCATTCAATGCAGAGCGCTGCTGTAGCTGCGTCTGAAAACTGCTGACTCGTTCGATCCGCGAACTGGTGCCGTCATAGGGTTCAGTCACCAACAACACGTCGCTATAACCACGTTGTTCCAGGTGGGCCAGGGCCATTTCCACTGCCTGCGGGTTGTTCAGCCCGATCATGTCGCTGTCGAGCCCGTCGACCTTGCGATCCACCAGCACCAGCGGCATCTCGCGGCGCAACTCGTGCAACTCGTCACGGTGATGGCCGAGGGTGTTCACGATCAGCCCTTCGATGTTGTACGAGCGCAATAGCGCCAGATGCTGGCGCTCCTGCTCGTCATCGCGGTCGGTGTTGCACACCACCAGGCTGTAGCCGTGCGCACGGCAGGCAGTTTCCACCCCGTGCATCACGGCAATTGAATAAGGGTTGCGGATATCGGCCACCAGCATGCCGATCAGGCGTGTGCGCCCGCGCTTGAGGCCACGGGCCATCTGGTTTGGGCGATAGCCGAGTTCATCGATAGCCTGTTCTATGCGCAAAGCGATTGCATCGGAAAGCAGGGCGCGGTCGTCGCCAATGAAACGCGAGACGCTGGCCTTGGATACGCCTGCGCGCTCGGCGACATCAAGCATGGTGACGCGGCTGCGCTGGGCGGCGGAGAAGTCGTTCATTAGCGAACCTGTTTATTGTTGGAATAGCGCTGAAACCGGTTTCAGGGAATCCGATATTACGTAATGCCGTCAAGCGATTTTCTTAAAAGTTTCGAGGCTTTTCCGATAGGCGGTCGTTTCACCTGTCAGATCTGACAGTAGTCAACTCGCTCGGCAGGTCGTTTAATCCAACTGCGGATATTGCTCAATTCCAAGATATAAAAGAGGAAGACTTTATGTCGAACCAAGGGCCTCTGGACTTCAAGCCACCGAGCGTGAATGGAGTGGAAGATCCAGATTTAGATCCAGATGGTTATATCCCTCTTGATTTGTTGCTGGCAGGCATTGAAGTCGTTGTTCCCCTCTGGCCGAGTCATGCGACAGGCCCCGATGATCGGGATTTATTGACTGTATATTTTGACCAGCCTGGGCAACCGCTCATCAAGATCGAGAATATTTACAAAGCCGCGGATATAAAACCCCAGTTTGTTATTCCTATCAATGCCAGCCATTTACAAGTCAACGGGCAAGGCAAACTTTGGTATGAATTACTGGATACCGCCGACCATCGTAGCAAATCAGAACCGCGCACTCTTACAATTGATCACGCCCCTGTTCCGATGACCCTGACACCGCCAGGCTTTCTTTACCTGAATTTAAATGGATATTTAAATTGCTTTACCCAACCACCGATCTGGGATGGCATTTTTGTCACTGTCCCACCCTTGACGGGGTTCAATCCTGGAGATCGCCTTGAATTGCAGTGGAGAGGCTATTCCAGTTTAAATGGAAGTGGTGTGGAATATGTGCGCGCGCGAAAGAAGATTGTAAATCCAGCCTTGAGTGATGAAGATATCAGGCAAGGCTTTAAGGTAATTGTCGCGCCATACGATGTTCATATAAAGCCAATGGCTAAAAATTCATCTGCTGTTGTTCGGTATCGAATATTGCGCGGCCGACGACTCGTTGGAGTTTCAAAAATTGGGGTCGCGAAAATTGACAGAAAATTACCCGGACATGATCTTCTATGCGGGCCGTAGAAGAGCGTGGTGTAACAGTTGAGTTGTATCAATAGCTAAATGTTTTTTAGTGGGTTCACCAAAACTGCAAACACATGGAGAGAATCATGAACGCTATAGTTGAACGGGCCAGACTATCCAGAATGGCTGTACTCAAAGCCAGATCTACCTTGGAAAACAACATTGCCATGGATCCGAGACCTGCTACATTTCCGGCGCAGACGATTCCTTCTGATCTGCGCATTCCAAAAGCGGCGCTTGCCGCAGACTTGGATTATCTCGTTCCAAGGCCGTCGCTTGAAGATGATGACGATGCTTTTCAGCCGCAGATCCGTAGGAAAGGCACTACCGTGTGGTTAGATATCCTTACTGGTCAGTTCGAATTTCTGGGACCTGTAGCTGATCGAGACTGGAGTGTGCCGTTCAAGATTCCACAGCGTTTTCTGATAGAGGAACGAACTCCAGAAACACCTACAGAATGGGAGTTTCGTTATATATTTTATGCCGGCGGCACCAATGACGTTGCGTCTGCCATATCGACCTTCGCTGTTGATCTTACGAAACCTGGCGAAGTAAAAACCCCGCCGTCGGATCGTACGCCTGCCGCAGCCTCATGGCCTGCGGATCTTGGGCCGACTGCTCCCATCAATGACGAGTACCTCGAAGGTAAAACCGGCATCATCGTCAAACCGGCGATTCCTGCAAACTTTGAACCGACTGACGTGTACAAGTTTTATTTCGGGCCTGCGCCCGATCCTGGCCGTGACATCCCGGTTTTTGACGGGGTGTTGTCGGCCAATCAGGACGCGGAAATTCCAAAAAGCGTCTTTGTGAATGCTGGAGAGGGTCTCAATCGACTGATTTATACCTCCACGGATGTCGTGGGTAATATCGGGCGCCGATCGAACTTCAGTCAGCGTGAGGTTCAGCATGCCATGGACCCGGATCCTGCTACAGTCAAGCCTCCAGTCGTAACGCTGGCCAATGGTGTAGATGGCGATAACCTGATCGATCTGAAAGACACCCAGGTGGACAGCCAGGGCGTGGAGTTTAAAGTCACGGTGCCTACACCCAATGCTGGAAGCGACACAATTGTCGGCTTTTGGGGGGGGCAGCAGGTGGGTGCTGAGCAACGAGTTGGTAGTGACGCGGAGTTAACGTTTTATGCTCCTTACGACATTGTAAAACAGATATATGGCGATACTGACGGGATCGTCATGACCAACGTCAGCTACACAATGTTTCGAGGCACCAGAGATCTGGCTAAATCAGACGTTGATATTGACGTTGATATTTCATTCATTGGCCCGGATCCCATTACGATAGGGCTCGATCCGCCAACATTGACGACATCAGCGGGCAATAACGACGAAATCAGAGAAGGCGATTACGGAGATGACGCAATCACTGCACATATCCTGCTGTTCTCCGCTCCACCCACAGAAGAGGGGTGGTTGATCGACCTGGGCGGTTACAGGAGCTGAGTGCAACACGGTTATTGAATTGAAGCTGGAGCATCATGCCGCATAGCCATAGCTTCCTGCATCACCTCGTCCATAACCTCGATCGGACACTTGAAGTCGAAGCGCT
>NZ_JAENSQ010000118.1:0-202 GCF_016613125.1 Pseudomonas sp. MF6776 | reverse complement strand
GAAGGGGGAAGAAGAGTAGAGAAGGGAGAAGAAAAGAAAAAAGAAGAAGAGGTAAGGGAAGGGGGTGAAGAAAGTGGTGATGGAGAGGAAAAGTGGGAGGATGGAGCAAGGAGAAGAGAGGGGAGATAAGGGAAAGGTGTTTGTAGAGGGAAATGGGGAAAAGGAGGAGGGGAGGAGAGTGAAGGAAAATACTTTTTTTTTT
>NZ_JAENSQ010000117.1:0-516 GCF_016613125.1 Pseudomonas sp. MF6776 | reverse complement strand
AGGCTGAAGCCTTGGGTACGACCGATTTGAATGGTGGCGCGCTCTTCAACGCTGAGTTCGGTATAAGACATAGGGGCAGCACCGTACCGGAAAGGTCAGGTGTTGCACTCAGTTTTTGCCGCCGCCCAGTCTCAAACCTTTGTATGAGTGGGTGAGCCGGAGTGAATTTGAGGCCAGCACTCTTGCAATCTAAAGTGATCTGATACGGGCCGTGGCATAACCATGGCAAAGTGCAATTAAAGAATCAGGTAAAGGCCACCATTACTATGATGACTGACATGCCTCCACCTACTACTCGAATTAATCCGCCGCCGGGGTGCCTTCTGGCTGCCTGTAGAACCGCGGACTAAAGCGGTAAGCCGAATACCCAGTGATAAGAAAAACTTATAAACCCTGAATTCATAGAATAAGCGCAACGCTTGAAACGAGAGGCAGAGAGCCAGCCACCGGTAGAATCCAGGCTCTCACACCGAAGGATTCAAGCGCAGATGACTACGCATTACCGGCAGCTGACTC
>NZ_JAENSQ010000116.1:0-524 GCF_016613125.1 Pseudomonas sp. MF6776 | reverse complement strand
GATCCGGACGCGCGCACCACGTTGCGCATTCCCAAGGCTCGCCTGCATCCGGACAAGGTCAACATGCTGTACTACACCGTCAGGCGCGGCAGCAGTAATATCGGCACTTCCACACCACCGCTGGAAATCCTCTATAACCGCATTCGCCCCGGCCTGAAGGATCGCCTGACCGACCCCGGTGGCCACTCCGAACTAAAATTGCTACTGCCGGACGAGATCAAGAACGGCGTCGGCGCGGATTTCGTCAGCGCCGAAGTGTGCGTGGCCTATCCCTATTGCCGCGCATATGACGTCATCTCCCTCAAATGCAACGGCGAACTGCTGGAGCCCAAGCCCAAGGTCAACCCCAATCTGGCGCCGCAACCGCCCAATCCCGGTGACGAAACCCCCATCACAATTTGCTTCACCGTCACCCGCGCCTTTCTCGACAAGGCGAAACGTCAGGATAAAAAACTGCATTTCTCCTACACCGTCACCGACCAGATCGGCAACGGCCCGGACACCGATGCGCCGTGGTCGCCGGT
>NZ_JAENSQ010000115.1:0-526 GCF_016613125.1 Pseudomonas sp. MF6776 | reverse complement strand
AATTCGATAATACTCAATTCAGAGTAACTCACAAATTTTACCTTAGCCTGATCCGTTACCAGTGAAAGTAACGTTCAGTCTATCTTTCTATCACATACCCAAATTTTTAAAGAACGATCTAATCAAAGACTAGAAATCAACATTCACCATCTTTCAATGGAATGCTCATTTCTAAGCTTTCATACGTCAGAAGCAGTAGTGGTGGAGCCAAACGGGATCGAACCGTTGACCTCCTGCGTGCAAGGCAGGCGCTCTCCCAGCTGAGCTATGGCCCCGTATTTCTACAGGCGTTTCCCACACAAAATTGGTGGGTCTGGGCAGATTCGAACTGCCGACCTCACCCTTATCAGGGGTGCGCTCTAACCAACTGAGCTACAGACCCAATTTCGGGCTGCTTCTTATCGTCTTCTTCAATGAATCAAGCAATTCGTGTGGGAGCTCATGGAGCAGCTGATGTCGTCGATTAAGGAGGTGATCCAGCCGCAGGTTCCCCTACGGCTACCTTGTTACGACTTCACCCCAGTCA
>NZ_JAENSQ010000114.1:0-536 GCF_016613125.1 Pseudomonas sp. MF6776 | reverse complement strand
TAATAGACGCGAAATTTAAATCTCTAATTTTCCAACACTTAGTAAAACCTCGTTTGCCATCCCACTACCATTGTAGGAGCAAATCAGGAGACATAAAAAATTAGCGGTAGCGTGCCTGGCCCTCTAGATAAGTATTGGAGACTGTAATGAAGTTTGAAAAGTCACAGACAGCAATCGACCACCTGACTCCCGAGCAACACCGAATTACCCAGGAGGCGGGCACCGAAAGGCCCTTCACGGGCGAGTACAACGACAACAAGGAGCCTGGCATCTACGTCGACATAGTGTCGGGAGAGCCACTGTTCGCTTCGACGGACAAGTTCGATTCGGGTACTGGCTGGCCCAGCTTCACCAAGCCGATCGTTTCGGCAAACGTGAACGAGGTGCGGGACAGCGCACACGGCATGGTCCGGACGGAGGTCAGGTCAGTACACGCAGACAGTCATCTCGGCCATGTGTTCCCCGATGGTCCTTCCGACCGCGGCGGTCTGCGGTACTGCATCAACTCAGCGTCCCTTCGCTTCATCCCGCGCGAC
>NZ_JAENSQ010000113.1:0-540 GCF_016613125.1 Pseudomonas sp. MF6776 | reverse complement strand
AATTCGATAATACTCAATTCAGAGTAACTCACAAATTTTACCTTAGCCTGATCCGTTACCAGTGAAAGTAACGTTCAGTCTATCTTTCTATCACATACCCAAATTTTTAAAGAACGATCTAATCAAAAGACTAGAAATCAATATTCAGTGCGAATATTCATTTCTAAACTCTCAAGCTTACGAAGCAGTTTATGGTGGAGCCAAGCGGGATCGAACCGCTGACCTCCTGCGTGCAAGGCAGGCGCTCTCCCAGCTGAGCTATGGCCCCATAACAAAATTGGTGGGTCTGGGCAGATTCGAACTGCCGACCTCACCCTTATCAGGGGTGCGCTCTAACCAACTGAGCTACAGACCCAATTTCGAGCTTGTAACTGTTAGCTCAGAGCTATCAGCTTGGAGCTTAAAGCTGCTTCTATCGTCTTCTTCAATGAATCAAGCAATTCGTGTGGGAGCTCATGGAGCAGCTGATGTCGTCGATTAAGGAGGTGATCCAGCCGCAGGTTCCCCTACGGCTACCTTGTTACGACTTCACCCCAGTCA
>NZ_JAENSQ010000112.1:0-560 GCF_016613125.1 Pseudomonas sp. MF6776 | reverse complement strand
TCAAAGACCGTGGACAGGACAAGCAGGAGGCCGTCGACCATGGACTGCACGCGGTGGACATGGTCCGCGACGTCGTGGAAATATGGTGTCATTTCGGCGCTGATGCAGGGAAAGTGGCCGCGAACGAGCTTTCGCACCAGCTCGGCCATAGCCCCGAGCGTGCGCTGGAACCGCGTGAGTTCGGACCTTAGTTCGAAGATTCGCGCCACCTCTTCTGGCCCGAGGAAATCGTGCAGCGACCGTCGCTCCATCGCCAGGACGTCGTCCTCGATCATTTCGAAGATGGGCAGATACTGGTCGACCACGCGATGCAAGATCGCGTGCAGCACATAGTCGACACCCTTGCCGAACTGCGTCGGCGATGCCTCGAGTTGCTCCCGAAGTTTGCCCAGCGCTCCGGCATTGCCGTGCCGCACGGTGATAAGGTGATTGTGACCGGTGAAGATCGCCATCTTGCCGTAGCTGATCCGGTCGCCGACCAGCTCGGCGGTCTGCGCGACGACGTACAACTCATCGTTGTAGACCTCGAGCTTGGGCGGGCACAGCGGGTGCATCGCGTT
>NZ_JAENSQ010000111.1:0-578 GCF_016613125.1 Pseudomonas sp. MF6776 | reverse complement strand
TGCTGGAAGTGGTAATGAATACCTTCTTCTTCGCACAGGCGCTGGATGAAATGCAGGTCCGATTCATCGTATTGCACGCAGTAGATGCGCTCGGGGTAGATCGAGCCGGTCTTGAATTCGTAGGCGTTGCTTTGGATGCCGTGCTCTTCCAGCACTTGGCCGATGATTTTCGGCACCGTGAGGTTCTGGAAGATGCGTTGATTGACGCGGTGCGCCAGGTACGACAGTTGCGGGCGCAGGGTCACCGAATAACGGGTCAGGCGTTTGCCTGAGTCACCTTGCGCGGCGCGGTAGATCTGGCCGTGGATGCCGCTGCCGTCGGGCGACAGTTGCAGGAAGGCCGGTTTGTGCAGCAGGGTTTCGAGGTCCAGCGACGGTTTTTCACTGACCAGCTCCACCTCAAAGACAAAGGGCTGGCTGATGGCTTCCCGGCCGGTGAGGGTAAACACCTGGAAATCAGCGGAAAGACCTTCGATGGTCAGGGCAAAGTGGGTTTCATTGGCCGGCGCGAACATCCCTTGTTCCTCGTGCTGTGCAGCGGCGCTCGTCGACGCCCGCAAAAGCGGGTCAACGTACGC
>NZ_JAENSQ010000110.1:0-584 GCF_016613125.1 Pseudomonas sp. MF6776 | reverse complement strand
AGCGAGGCGAACAGGTTGAACACCAGGCGGCCTTGGGCGTGGGTGGTGTCGATGGGGTCATTCAGGCTCTGTAAGCCGACCTTGCGCTCTGCCAGCTCGCCGACCAACTCGACCAGGTGCTTGAGGGAACGCCCAAGGCGATCCAGCTTCCAGATCACCACGGCATCACCCGGCCGCACGTTGGCCAGCAGTTTGTCCAACTCCGGCCGGGCGCTTTTCGCGCCGCTGGCGATGTCTTGGTAGATGCGTTCGCACCCGGCCTGTTTCAGGGCATCGACTTGTAGGTCGGCTTTCTGATCCCGAGTGCTCACTCGCGCATAACCGATCTTCATCAAAAGTACTGTTTACTCGACTACGTTAGTAATAGTTGAACTTTGATTAAGCGTACCAGTTATTTGAACCGTAGCGCGGGGAGCTTAACGAACCGAGCCATTCCTCGATAGAGTTCGGCAAAACCTTCGTTTTGTCGAACCATTGCATCGCCCTTTGTGATTGGCGTATAAACACACAAACACCTATTAGCGGAGAACGCTATGAATACCATTCGCTGGAATGTCGCCGTCTCGGCCGACACCGACCAGTCG